>JAQWNI010000175.1 GCA_029268645.1 Myxococcota bacterium | reverse complement strand
TTGCGGGCGGAGAGTGATCTCGCAGCAGCACGCTACACCTTGATCGGCACTCGATCTGAACTCTTGGCCACGTCAGCCCGCCTTGGCTTCGCACTGGGCAATATCCAAACCCAATCGAGAACGACTCGCTAACCTCACTCTTATCAGTGAGCGTTCAACCGCTTCCACAATCGGTAGACATCAAGAGATTCCGGGTGCGGGCAGTGCTCAACCGGCAAAGCACTCTGCTCGATGATTAACTCAGTCGCTGCCGTCAGCGTCTCCATCGCGAAATGTCGCCGATCATCTCGATAGAACTCGGCATAGTCCTGGCGAGTGGTGGCATAAATCAATCGATCCGGACCGCTGTATTCCATGGCGGTCATACACATCGTGCAGGGAACGGTCAGGATATAGAAGCTATAGCCGACCATATCCTCCCCAGCCGCGCCATTGCTTCCGTCAACCTTTCCGTTTTGATTTCGAAGTTTTCGACTGGCCTCCCGAATGGCAATCATTTCTGCATGGGCGGTCGGATCGCCAGTTTGCGCCACTCGGTTGGCTGCCTCTGCCAAAATCTCGCCCGTGCCCGTCCGGGCGATCACGCAAGCAAATGGGCGGCCTCCCTCGCGTACATTTCGCTCTGCGAGGTAGACAACGCGTTGGATAAGGTCAAGATCATCCACAGTGCATTTATCCTCTTTCCGACAGTCCAACAATGAGGAGATCCTAACCGCTCGCGCTGTCCTCCCACCGACGGGTCCACTCTGCCTCAGGTTGTCTTAGCGCGTCTCGGCTCATCAAGAGGGCCCAAGCAGATCCGCCGTAATCTGATCCACAGAAGCACACCCACAAAGAGCCATGGCCCGATCGAACTCATCGTGCAACATCGACCAAATGTCAGCCACCCCGGCCTCGCCTTGCGCTGCAAGGCCCCAGAGTATCGGTCGTCCGATCAGTACTGCATTGGCCCCAGACGCAATCGCTTTGATCACGTCTGTCCCGCGACGGATGCCCCCATCGACCCAAACTTCGGCTTTCTCATCCACGGCTTCGCAGACGGCAGGGAGGACATCAAAAGTCGCCGGCGCCGTATCCAATTGACGGCCCCCATGGTTGGAAACCAGAACCGCAGAGACCCCGGACTGAACCGCACGAATTGCATCATCCGGTCGACAAACCCCTTTGACGACAATCGGCAGCTTCGTCGCCGCTCGTAGCCATTCGACATCTTCCCATCGTAGGCCAGGGTCAAGGTGTTCGTGACAGAACTCAGCGAGTCCGGAACCCCCGTGTGATGAGAAGGAGAGCGTTCCCTCTGGCAGCAGATTTCGGATTTCCATATGGCCAGGAAGCGAGAACTTGTCTCTGACATCACTCTCTCGGTTGCCCCAAATCGGGGCGTCGACAGTCAAGACGATCGCCTGACAGCCGGCGTCTTCAACGCGACGCAAAAGGTCTCGGCTGATACCGCGGTCGCGATACATATAGAGTTGAAAGAGAATCGGCCCGGTCGCAGCCGCTGTCACCTCCTCGACGTCGACGGTGGACAGGCTGCTCAGAATCATCGCGGTTCCTGCAGCCGTCGTCGCTCGCGCAGTTGCGACCTCTCCTTGGTCGTCAGCAAGGCGATGGAAGGCGGTCGGGGCAGCCAAAACAGGAAACGACAGCTCTTTCCCTAAGATCCGGGTCTGGGTCGAACGTTTTGCCACGTCGGCCAGTATTCGATAGTGGAGTCGGGCCCGTCCCCAGGCCATCTCGTTTTCGCGGAGGGTCACCTCATCATCTGCGCCGCCCGCATAGTATCCCCACGCCATTTCGGAGAGATTGGTCTTAGCCAGGGCAGCGTACTCACGAAGGTTTAACGGGCCAGATTGAGTCATCAAGGGTTCGCCTTTCGCATCATTCGACAGTTTCGTTCCACTCGCTGACTCAGTCAACTCAGGTATCCGACAGTGAGGCGTAGCCGAAGCCCTCTCCAGGGTTTGCACTGGGGTCCAATCGGCTGTCGATTATTTTACACTACAGAGACTTGAAAAGTTTTTGGCTGACCTTGCCAATCCCGACACAACCTGCACATACGATCATATCCATTACGCTCCCCCAAAGAGCTTTTCGAAACCGCAAGGAGTTCGCATGTCCACTGGTATTCACCCTGCCCTAGCCCAAGGGAAAGTTGCCGTCATTACGGGCGGCGCGAGCGGAATCGGACTTGCGACCGCCGAACACCTGTGTCGTGCCGGTCTTCGAGTCTGCATCGCCGATCAAGACGAAGAAGCCCTTGAGTCGGCCGCGCATCACCTCGCCAACGTGGGCGAAGTCATGCCTCAGCACACCGACGTTTCCAACTCGGCTTCGATGGACACCCTGGCCAACAGAGTCGCCGACGAACTCGGACCCGTTTCAGTCTTAATGAACAACGCAGGCGTAGGCGGGGGCGGCGACGCGATTTCAAACCCTGAAGGGTGGGAGCGAGTCCTCGGCGTCAACCTGTTTGGCGTACTCCACGGAGTCCAGCGTTTTGTGCCCGACATGGTGGCCAGCGAGGGTCCGGGCCTGGTGATCAACACAGGTTCCAAGCAAGGCATCACCCAACCTCCTGGTGACACCGCCTACAACGTGAGCAAAAGCGGCATCAAAAGTCTGACCGAGGGCCTTGCTCATACGCTTCTCCAGAAAACCCAGGGACGCGTGACCGCGCACTTGCTCGTTCCGGGGTTCACCTATACCGGCATGATCAAGCGATTTGTCACAGAGAAGCCAGCGGCGGCGTGGGAAGCCGCCCAAGTCGTTGAATTTCTATTTAAGTCTCTGGCTCGGCGTGACTTTTACATTCTCTGTCCCGATCACGATGTCACACGGGCGATAGACGAAAAACGAATTCTCTGGAACACCTACGACATAATCGAAAACCGCCCTGCGCTATCCCGCTGGAATCCTGAGTACGAGGACGAATTTGAGGCATTCATGAAGCGCTAGACCAAAACAGGCGGCCTCGACGGCCCCGCTCCGTTCAACTTCTTTCCTGTTCAAAAGAGCCTGGACTCCATCTCCCCCAGCATATTGACCCTCAATGACTTCAGCGAAGCCAACCTAGTAACCCGTGTCGTGCCACGATCTCACGGGAACGAGGACTTCAAACGGTTTACCCTTGAGGAAAGCGAACCTGCCAAATGGCTCCACACCCACTGATAAATTGCTTCGCTCGATGGGGTAAGTCCGCGGACTTCTCTCTCTTGCGAGGGGGAGGCACCGGGCCGGCACGAGCAATATTGCCATTTTCGCAGGGTGTGAACACCCGGGCTTCCAAGTAAAACGGCAATTCCGGTGAAGGCCACAGACAGATTGCCCGGGGCCCACCGCTTGACCATACCTTTCCCTATCCTTTGGCTTCCTCAGAAGGGTTCCGCTTGATTCCGACGATCGACATCCAACCTCTCTTTACTTCGGATTGCGACGGCTTCGCTCGAATCGACCAGGCCATTTACAGAGCCGCTCACCAGTCTGGCTTCATGGTCATCACGGGAACACCCCACCAATTAGAACTCGGACCGGATCGTCGTCAATCCATGCTGCGGCTTTTTACCCTCCCGCCAGAAGAGCAGCGAAAGCTCTGGAAGAGAAACTTCGAACCTAAAAATCCCAACCTCTATCGAGGTTGGTTCCCACTGCACTCCGCCGATTCATTTCGACGAGAGGGCTTTGAAATCGGGCCCGACTGCCTTCGGCCACTTCCGCAACTGGCAGCTCCGGATGTACTCTATGAGCCATCCGTCTTCCCACCCGAGACCCTGCTTCCGGATTGGACTGTCCACGTGGCTGACTTCTTTCGGGCCATGGAACAGATCGGGAATGTTCTGATGACTTCGATCTCTCGGAGCCTGGGAATCAGCGAATCCATTTTTACCGATGCCTTTCAGGACGGCATTTCGACGCTTAGGCTTCTTCGTTATCCCGAACGGGACGTGCCCCAACGCAGCGTCGAAGACGATCCCCCTGGGTTCACTCGTCATCACCAGCAGAACTTTGAAATTGTATGCGGCGCTCATGTCGACACCGGGCTCGTCACTTTGTTAGCGGACTGCGACGTACCCGGCCTACAGGCTCAAACCCAATCAGGCGACTGGATTGATGTTGACATCCCAGAAGGAGGCTTTGCGGTCAACTTTGGGGGCCTTCTTTCACGCTGGACCGGTCAACGGCTTCGAGCAACCCGTCACCGCGTGCTTTCGGCTGGACCGGAACGTTTCTCAATTCCGTTCTTTTTCGAACCCCGTCCGGATACCCTGATCACGCCCCTACCCATCCAGAACATCAGACCCTTCAAGCCTTTTCTCTTTGGCGACTATCTCTGGGATAAGACGACCCAGTTCTACGAAAATTACGGGCTCGAGCACTTACGACCGACGCACCCCGACTATCAAGACCCGTGGGCCTCATCTGTCATGATCAAAGACCGCACTTAAACAACCTGTCGGGATCGAGGCGAGGAACTTTGCAGTCCATCAGAATCTCATAGAGGGCTTCGTCGCTAAGAGCCGGAGACGACAAGAATCCTCTTTTGGAGTGACACGTCTTCCCCTCAGAGGCCTGGCGTAATTTCTGACACCGGTTTTCGACCTGATTTTTGGGATCAAGAATGCGCTCGACCTCCGCTGTCTCTCCGGAACAAACCATCCGACTCCCATTCCGGCATTCGATCTCATTGTCTGCCCAAACCATGCTCGGAAGAACACTCACTAGCAAAGCCGAAAAGATCGCAGCAGCACGAGTCATATCGCGCCCTCACAGATAGCAAGGCTTGCCCGCAGAATGACATTCGCCTTTCTACGGGGCGGCCTACTCGCTTACAAGTGTAACGAAAGCCTTCAGAGTCAAGATCAGAAGCACCGCTCTGGACCGGATTCCCTGACGCCCACGATTCGCGCCCCCCGGAACATCAGTCCCCTTCTGCCCCAAGCCGTCTATACTTCTTCCTGCTTGAAGTCAGCCTCGCACTTTGCTTTGGAGGAGTATCCCGTGTCTGATCTGGTCACCATCGAAGTGGATCATCATGTGGCGGATGTCCGCCTGAACCGCCCCGACAAAATGAATGCGGTGAACCCGGCCATGTGGAACGCAATCTACGAAGCCGGTACTTCTCTGATGGAGGCCCGGGACGTTCGCGCGGTGGTTCTCTCCGGCAACGGCAGAGGCTTTTGTGCCGGACTCGACATGGCCAGTATGCAGGGAATGGCCGATCGCGACGAAGAAGCCCCTGGATCAGGAATCAGTCTAAAAAGCGGGACCGAACAGCCGGAAAATCACTTCCAGCGCGCCGCGCTTGTATGGAAGAGAATCCCAATGCCGGTCATCGGCGCAATTCATGGTGTGGCTTATGGGGCCGGAGCCCAGATCGCGATGGGCACAGACATCCGGATCGCAGCACCCGACATGCGTTTCTCGATTCTCGAAATCAAGTGGGGTCTCATTCCCGACGTTGGAATCACCCAGACCCTTCGCGATGTCGTCCCCCTAGACGTCGCAAAAGAATTGACTTGGACAGGGCGAATCCTTGATGGAGCGATGGCCAAAGAACTCGGCATCGTGACGCACGTTTCCGAAGAACCTTTGGCCCATGCGCTCGAACTGGCCTCAGAAATTGCTTCAAAGTCACCTGATGCCATTCGGCGCGGAAAAACATTATTAGAGAAGGCTTGGCACGCCGACGAACGCACAGGCCTTGAACTCGAAGCCAAATTGCAAAGTGAATTGGTGGGGAGTTCGAACCAGGTCGAATCCATCAAGGCGAATTTTGAAAAACGGGCTCCGAAGTTTCAGCGCCCGACCTGACC
>JAQWNI010000174.1 GCA_029268645.1 Myxococcota bacterium | reverse complement strand
CCGCAGACCCCAGACCGTAATTAGAACGAGACAGACCACTACGCTCAAGGCCCATCATCGGAAGTGCTTGACTCGCTGATGGTTTACCCGAACCCAATGGAAGTGCTTCGTTTATTCGCCTTTTATTTTTGGAGCAACCGCTGCGCCCCGAACCCTTCAAAACCACTTACACTTAGCACTTAGCCTTACACTCAGCCTACTCAGAATGCTTGGCTCAAAAAAACTTGCTTCCGAATACCTAGCCTTGGCCATCACCAGCAAGGCTCTCCGCCCGGCGGAGCTGGCGAGGGGACTCGAACCCTTAACCTTCGGATTACAAATCCGGTGCTCTACCAATTGAGCTACGCCAGCGTCGTCGCGGACGCGCAGAATATACCCGAGCCCTTTCCCTCGGCAACCTCGGGGGAGCGCCCGCTTTTAGTCGCTGCGGTGTGGTGCCTTTTGGCCCCGCCTTGATGATGGTGGCGAAAGTTCCGCCGGCCCCCGCAGGAGCCGCTTTCGCACGTTCCGCCTTCAGGAGCAGACTAATCTCCCCAAGAAGGTTGCCTGCGAACCAGCTCAAAAAGGATCACAGCGGTCGCCGTCGAAACGTTGAGTGAACCCACCTGCCCCACCATCGGGATACGCACCCGGTGATCGACTTTTTTACGCGTCGAAGCCCGTAGCCCTTTGCCCTCTGCCCCCATGACCACGGCGACACGACCACTGAGCAATCGATCCGGCATTGCGAAGAGTTCTTGCTCGCCAGTGGCATCGGCTCCAATCACCCAAAAACCGGCCTTTTTGAGCGCGTCGAGACCTCGATTAAGATTCGGGATTCGGCAAACCGGCACCCGCTCCAGCGCTCCCGCGCTGGCTCGGGATGCCACATTCCCCAGGGGGGCCGATCGGCGGTCCGTGACGATCAGCCCCAAAACTCCCGCCGCCTCCGCAACCCGCGCGATCGCGCCCAGGTTCCGGGGGTCCTCGATTCCATCAAGAGCCACGATTCGTTCATTTCCCGAAGGCGGCCCAGAGGCCTGAGCCGCCGCCTGACGGATCAGCTCTTCTACACCGGACACGGTGCGAAGCGGGCCAGCCTCCAACACCATGCCCTGATAGACCTCTTCCCCATCAGACCCAATCCGATCAGCGAGGCTACGGCGCGAGGCCTCCGAAACCGCGAGCCCCCGCTTACGCGCTCGATTGACCAACTCAGCGGCGTCCGCCGAGAGCGGACCCTCGCGAACGATCAGTCGTTCCAACTTACGCCCGTCCGAATCCAAGGCCGCCCGAATGACGTGATGACCTGTGAGGAGTTCAGCGGGCAGTCGACGGACTTTTTTTCGATCCGCCCCCCGCTTTCCCCCAGTCATTTCATGCCCTCACGCCCATTCACCCGCACGTGGGCCTTTGCCCGCCTCAACCTCTGGACCCACGGAGCGTAGCGCGTCGCACAATACGCTCTGATGAATCCCACCTCGCTTAGAACCATGCTTTTCTGTCCGCATCTTTCGCTCACGTTCAATTTAAAGAAACTTAGGCTCAATCTTCCCCCTATGGGCCGCACAGCCTCCCACAACCCCAATACACCCGGAAATGCTTGAAGCCTGCGTGCTCGCCCCGTTATTCTCTAGGAAGAATGAGACCGCCCGGTACTTACAAACTCAGCTACCGCAGCCGAAGCGCCCGCGGCGAAGACTTCGGAATGGGCTGCCTCGACCTCGGGCGAGGCCAAAGGATCGTCGACTCCCTGCGGCTGCAAATTCTCGACGGGGGTCCCGATCAATCCCTCCGACTCCGCCAAGTCTTCTCCACGCCCCGAGAAATCTACCGCTTGGAGATACGAGAACCCGAAGTGGGCTACTCCCGTGTGACCCTGCTCGACGAGGATGCGCTCGAAGACTTGCTCGAAACGGATGGGGTGAGAGAACGGGTCTTGGCCCAATACTCGGACTGAATCAGGTCATTCACCCGCCGCTCTCCGCCCAGGAAAAGGGTCAAACCGCCTGGGGTACCCGGAGCAGGACTCGAACCTGCACGGCATTAAAGCCAGACGATTTTAAGTCGTCCGCGTCTACCATTCCGCCATCCGGGCCTAGGCTTCGCTTGAAAGAGTATACTGGTCCCGGGCGAAGGCCTTGCAAGGATTTTCCAGACCCCACCCACGAGGAAGCAGCCGTGTTCCACGGAAAAAAAATTGTTGTCGTCATGCCGGCCTACAATGCCGAAAAGACCCTCGAAAAGACCTACCGCGAAATCCCCCTCGACCTCGTCGACGAAGTCGTCGTCACCGACGACGCAAGCCGGGACGAAACCGCCCGAGTCGCTCGCGAGCTTGATCTCCACACTCTCGTGCACCCAACCAATCGAGGCTATGGGGCCAACCAAAAAACTTGCTACACCGCCGCACTCGAGCTTGAGGCGGACGTCGTCGTCATGCTTCACCCCGATTATCAATACACCCCGAAGCTTCTTCCCGCCATGATCAGCATGCTCACGGACGGACCTTTCGACGTCGTTCTCGGTTCTCGAATTCTTGGCGGAAACGCCCGGAAGGGCGGCATGCCGCTCTACAAATACGTGGCCAATCGACTGCTCACTGCGAGTCAGAATATTCTCTGCGACGCAAAGCTCTCCGAATACCACACGGGCTATCGCGCTTTCACCCGAGACGTACTGGAGACGTTGCCGCTCCTAGAAAACTCAGACGACTTCGTCTTCGACAACCAAATGCTCGCCCAGATCCTGCATGCGGGATTTGAAATCGGCGAAGTATCCTGCCCTGCCGCCTATTTCGAAGAGGCCTCGTCCATTAATTTTCAGCGTTCGGTCCGGTATGGCCTCGGAGTTTTATGGACTTCTGTACAACTCTTTGCCACACGGCTCGGCTGGGCCTCTTTCTCCATCTTCGACGCCTCAGGGCGAAAACTCGAAATTTCGTCTAGGAACACGGAGTAGACCCGAGTCGTCCAGGGGCCAACATCCGAATTCTCCCCTTTGGCTTACGGGTTCATTTGCTCTGCGAGGTAGCCTTCTCGGCCCACCTGCTCAACCAGGTGCAGTTGGGCCTCGTGCCAGTCGACCGACTCCTCTTCCTGAATGAGGATTCGTTCTGCAAGTTCGCGAGTCCCGTTATCGCCTGACTCACGCGCCAGGCCAATGGCCTTATTGAGACGTTCAACCGCGTCGACCTCAAGAGCCAGGTCGAGCCGGTGCTGTTCAATCGGATCCTCTCCAACACGCACCGGCGAGAGTCTTTGCATATTCGGCACGCCATCCAGAAAGAGAATGCGCTCGATCACCTCGTCCGCGTGCTTCATCTCCTCGATCGATTCTTCACGTTTTTTGCTCGAAAGCCGCGAGAACCCCCAGTTCTCACACATTCGATGATGAATAAAGTACTGGTTGATCGCGGTCAGCTCGGCGGTCAAAATTTCGTTGAGTGCTTCGATGACTTGTTCGTTTCCTTGCATGACTTCTCCCCTGCTGTGCCCCAAGGCGGCGAGACTCCGCGAAACCGATCCACGGACTACGCCCCTCTCACCTTTGCAAGGATGAAGCACAACAAGCAGAAAGGCGAATCAGTCCTGAATATCGAATTCAGTTGCGAACCCGAGCGTCTCGACGAGCTGAGGCCAAACTCTGTTAGGAGTTTGCGTTCGGCGCCGGCGCCGGATCCTGGCCGCGATCGGAACGGTGGGCGCCCTCGTGACGAATCAACTCGCTCACCGTCCGCAGGCAGCCTCCACAACGAGACCCGGCACCACAAGCGCGAGCAACTTCGGATCGAGTCGTCGCGCCATTGCGAACCGCTTGCCGAATCGCGCGATCGGAGACTCCGTTGCAGTGGCAAACCATCATGGGGTTCTTTCCCGCTTTCTCACTCGATCGCATTCGGTGGAGGGGGCGCCAGTTCGGGGGCACAAAGTGGATACCCTGGCTGACAGGTTGATTATGAATCACCAAAATTGAAAATCAATATCATTTCCATAAAAATCTCTTGGAACACTCTCAGCAAATGGCTTCAAGCGGACAAACGAAAAAAACCAATGCAGGCTGGGGTTTAAGAGGGCTTTGTTGCCGTTTTGTCGGGATCCTGACAAAACCCGCCCCGCCCCACTGCTCGACCGGCCCGGCACCTCGAAGCCCCTCCGGGAAAAAGAACATGTTCGGATGGAAGCCCTGAGACCGTTCAATGGCAGCCGTAGAAGCCCAAAAGACGACGATTCACCCACACATCAACGGGGCCTCGGATGGAGGCGGCGATCGGATTCGAACCGATGATCAGGGCTTTGCAGGCCCGTGCCTTACCACTTGGCTACGCCGCCGGAGAGGATGCGTCTCGAACGAGCGCACGCCTCGTGTGTCCGAAGCGAGGAGGTACCGCGATGGGGCCCGGTCGTCAATCATCACCGAGGCCAGTGGCCAACCCTGCAGGCAACAGAGACCAGCCCCCAGCAATCCGAACCCCGACCTCACCCTGCTCGGAAAAATCCACAGCCGACAAGAGTTCCGCCTGGGGGCCATGAAAGAAACGCGCCGGAAGCCCCTGAGCGTCCAACGAAGTCTTAACCCGGGCGACCAAGGCACCATCCCAGGGAGAGAGCGTCAACTTCGAAACATCTAAAGCGTCTCGCGTCCCATCCGAGAGTGAAACCTCACCCTGGACCAGATCAACTTCCCGGACAAAGAAACCGGTTTCCTCCACTTCGATGAGGCCGCGGAAACGCCCAATTTGAACGATGTAGCTCTGCTCGTCCGGAAGATAGACAACCGATCGGTCAAAGCGTTCGCGCAATCGACGATTGAGGATCGGCTGCCCTTCATGACTCCAAGTCCCGCTCCGATGCAACACGAGGCCAAAGGGATGAAGCGGCGGCGGCCCCGACTGAGACACGGACCGCAAGGGGTGGCTCATGAATCCACCGAAAATTCGCACAAAAAAGCTTGCTCAACGGCTTCCCGCACACGCTGATCAAGTCCAAGAGGCCCACAAAGCAATTCTTGTTCGACCGACGTCATCTCCACATCCCCCAGACCACAGGGCACGATGTTTTTAAAATTTTGCAGATCGGCCGTCACATTAAGACCAAATCCATGAAAAGAAACCCAACGTTTCACACCGATCCCGATTGAGGCGACCTTGCGACTTAATGCGGAACTACCCTTGGGCGAAGGGTCCCGCATAAACACACCGGTCCGCCCGGGCACCCGAGCCGCCGAGAGATCAAGCGCTTCCAGGGCTTTGATGAGGCTGGCTTCGATTCTTCGGACAAATGCATGAAGATCAGCCTCTTGCCGGGCCCGCAGGTCCATCACGAGGTACCCCACGAGCTGACCAGGCGTGTGCAACGTCACATCGCCACCCCGGGCGATCGAATGCACCTCGACGCCTCGTTCGGCAAGGGCCTCCCGTGAAACCAGCAAATGTTCTTCACGAAACGAGCGTCCGAGAGTCACCACAGTTGGGTGTTCGACAAGAAAGAGTGTGTCGTGCCCCTGCCCTTCAATTCGTTTCCGAACCGCCGCCATTTGGCGGTCCAGCGCCGCGGCGTAGGCCAAACGGCCCCACCGCTCAATCCTGAGGGTTCGTCGCGGCCGGCAAGAGGGGCCTGCCCCATCCGGTTTACTGGACCGGGACTCCCCGGCAGAAGCATTTTCCTGCCGGCTCACAGATCAAAATCCGCTCGCTCCAGCAGTTCACGAATTCGGAAGAGAAATCCGTTGGCCGGAGCGCCATCCACAGCGCGGTGGTCATACGAAAGCGCCAGATGCATCATTGGCCGAATCACGATGGCATCTTCTCCCTCGACACTTCGAACCACGGGGCGCTTGACCATTTCTCCCATCCGAACGATTCCAACTTGAGGTTGGTTGATAATCGCAAAGCCATACAGGTTGCCCTGCCGACCGGGGTTAGAAACGGTAAAAGTCCCCCCCTGAAGATCGTCCGCCGAAAGTCGTCGTGAACGCGCACGCGCCGCCAAATCGTCCAATTCAGCGGCGAGGCCCGCCAAGGAAAACCGATCCGCGTTCCTTACCACCGGGACAACCAGCCCTTTTTCTGTTTCCACGGCGACCCCGACATTGACATCCCGTTTTTCCACAATCGCGTCTTCCAGCACCGAAGCATTCAGCGCCGGAAAGTCACGAAGGGCCCGGACCACGGCCTGGACGATAAAAGGCAGAAACGTGAGCTTGAATCCCTGGGCGGCTTCAAAGGTTTTTTTGTGAGCAGCACGCAATGCCACGACCGCCCCCATATCGACCTCGGCCACCGTTCCGACGTGAGGCGAAGTGCGCTTTGAATAGACCATATGGTCCGCGATGATGCGACGCATCGGCGACATCGGAACCAAGCGATCGCCTTCCTGCATCGAGTAGCTGGCATATCCCGGTTGCGGAGTCGGGCGTGAGGCCGCAACCGGGGCACGACTGGGCTCCGGGGCTAAAACACGCTGCTGAACTGGAGCCTCGGGTGCAGGCGGTTGCGAAGACGAGTCCTGCTGTCGCGCATGCCGGAGTACATCTTCCTTGGTAATTCGCCCCGCGTGTCCGCTGCCTTCGACATCTTCCAAAGTGATCTCTGCATCTTCAGCCAGACGGCGCGCAACCGGCGTCACCCGGGTATCCTCGACGGGTTCGATGTCCGGAGTCGGAGCGCGTGCCGGCGCCTGCGCGGGGGCCCCGACATCTGCTGCGGGAGCCCCGGGCACAGCCGAAACGGCCTCCGCGTCGATTTCCGCCAAAACGGCACCGACCTCGACCACCTCCCCCTCAGCGGCACAGATCCGAACAACCACCCCCGCTGCGGGCGACGGGATTTCCGCATCGACCTTATCTGTTGTGACCTCGACGAGGGGCTGGTCGAGGTCAACCGAATCGCCCTGAGCGACCAACCACCGGGACACGGTCCCCTCAACAACGCTCTCCCCGAGCGAAGGCAAATCGACTTTGATCGCCATAAATCTATCCCCTCGGTCGTCCTAAAATCGTATTGTCTCGTCCAGCGTGATCTTCGCAAGCGCTTACCGCGAACGCGGCCCCAGCCACAGCACCGTGTCATCCAGAATTCCAGCGAGGCACGCTTCGAAGCGGCCCGTGAAACGCAGGGAAGCTGCCTCAGGGTATCCTGCCTCCGCCACCCGCCCCAATCCCGCTTTCCTGAAATCGACCCGAATTCTCCGATCAGGGATTCAGCAGACGCTTGAAAGGGTCTGCTCCCCCTCTCTTCTGTTTTACAGACTGCGGCAAGGATAGACGAGGGATTGGCCGCGTCCTCTGGTATCGTAAAAGTCCGGTCCCTGATGGGCCATCCACGCAGCCTCCAGCCGGGATCCCCATGGACGCCATCGAGCAGCACCCCTTCAGCGAGCCCACGTCTCCCCAGAATCCGACCCGACGCCTGCTCGCCTACTCGGTGCATGTGCTTACGGCGAGTGGGGCGGTTTTCGGTGTGCTGGCGCTCTTGGCGCTCCTCCAAGGAAATCTCAGTCACGCCACCGTCTACTTGCTCATCACTCTGGCGATCGACTCGGTGGACGGTTCCATCGCCCGTCGAGTGGGTGTCACGACCCACGCGCCGGGCATCGATGGCCGCCGAATGGACGACATTGTCGACTTCCTAAATTTCGTCATCGTGCCCGTCGTTTTCATGGTTCAGGCGGGCAGCCTTCCCTCGGTCTTCTGGGTTATCCCACCCGTCGTGGCCAGCGCATTCGGCTTCTCCCGACGCGATGCCAAAACCGATGATGACTTCTTTCTCGGCTGGCCTTCCTATTGGAATGTTCTGGCCTTCTACCTCTGGCTGCTCGACCTTTCTCCGGCAACCGGTGCCATCTGGGTCGCGGGACTCTCGATCGCCATCTTCATTCCGTGGAAGTACATATACCCCAGCAAACTCAGCAACCCATGGCTCCGTCACGGAGTCAGTTGGTCTGGCGTCGTGTGGGCCATCGCAGTCGGCGTGGCCGCATTGAATCCCGAGTGGTCCGCGCGAGTCCATCTGGTGGAAATCTCCCTCGCCTACCCAACAGCCTATATGGGCCTCTCCCTTTGGATGGGGGGCTGGAGCCGCGCCTGACAACTCCGGCGTCTGTGCCATTCTTCGGCCGTGAGTGATCAACACAGTCCCACCGGAGCCCTCCTTATCAACCTGGGCACACCGGACGCGCCGACGACGCCTGCGGTTCGCCGCTTCTTGGCGGAATTTCTTTCGGACCCTCGGGTCCTCACCATGCCCGGGGCCCTCCGATTTTTACTGCTCCATGGAATCATCCTTCGTACGCGGCCTCGGCGCTCGGCGGCCGCTTATGCCGAGATTTGGCAGCCGGAAGGTTCGCCGCTGATGATCCACGGCCGGGCTCTTCATGCCGGCGTTGAAACGGCGCTCGGCGATGCCCTGCCCGTCGAACTGGCCATGCGATACGGGCAACCCAACGTGGATCAGGCCTTGCAGCGCCTGAGTGATCGAGGCGTTCGCCGCCTGATCGTGCTTCCCCTCTTCCCGCAGTATTCAGAGGCCGTAACGGGCTCAATTCTGGCCCACGTCGAATCGCGAGCGCGCAGACTCGCGACGGCCTTCGAGCGGGTTGAGATCCGACATTTCCCCGAAAACTCCGCCTTCATCCAGACCGCCGCCCGGCTCGCGCGACCGGTCCTCGACGAAATCGAAGCCGAGCACCTCTTGATGAGCTTTCACGGTCTGCCGGAGTCTCAGGTCAAACAGGTAGGCGGATGTCTAGAAAGTTCTAATTGTTGTGAAACGCCCGGACCTCGCCTGGAGACCTGCTACCGAGCCCAATGTTTCGTGACCAGCCGAGCGCTCCACGCCGCCCTCGGGCTCCAAGAAGGAGAGAGCAGCGTCTCCTTTCAATCTCGCCTTGGCCGCCAGCCGTGGATTCAACCCTACACCGATCAAGTGATCAAAGCCTTGCGGGACCGCGGGATCCGCCGTCTCGCAGTGATCTGCCCGGCCTTCGTCGCGGATAACATTGAAACACTGGAAGAAATCGGCTTGCGTCTCCGTGAAGACTGGCATTCCCTGGGCGGGGAGGCCTTCGGTCTCGTCCCCTGCCCCAATGCTGAACCCGACTGGATTGAGGGCGTCGCGCAGATGGTGACCAACGCCGCAACAGCCTGACCTCTCGGCTGTTTAGGCCTTATAGAGACCGGACCGCTTGGGTAAACGCCTGCACCCCTTCGACGGGAGTCGACGGTAAGCAACCGTGACCTAGGTTGACAATGTGCCCCCGGGCTGGAGCCGCATGCTCCACCATCCTCCGAACGCTGTCGGCCACAACCTTCGGCGGCGCCGACAAGGCCAGCGGGTCAAGGTTACCTTGCAAGGACACAGCGGAGCCATGGATCCGCGCCACCTCGGAGAGATCAACCCGCCAGTCCAATGAAATTACATCCGGCCCCGCTTCAACCATTTCGTCGACGACATGGGCGCCATCGTTCACGTAGAGAATAAAGGGCGCGGCGTCGCGATTGACGCCTTCGATCACACGCCGGTGGTACGGGAGAACCCATTCCCGATATTCGGCACGGCCCAACAACCCCGCCCAGGTATCAAAGAGTTGAACCGCCTGGGCACCTGCCTCGATTTGGGCATTGAGATAACCGATTGTCATCTCCGCAAGCCGGTCAAGCAGACCTCGAAGCACGTCTGGCTTTTGGTATAGCAAGTGCTTCGTTTTCTCGAAGTGCCGGGACCCCCCTCCTTCAATCAAGTAGGCGGCCAGCGTAAAAGGCGCTCCCGCAAAACCCAATACGGGAATCTGCATCGCAGCGGTCTGCGCCCGCAATTCCCGAAGAATCTCGAAAACAAACGGCACAGAGACTTTCGGATCCGGCACTTTCAGAGCCGCCACCTGGCGGGCGCTTCGAATGGGATCAGCCACCACGGGCCCCGGCGCAAAATCAACCTCCACGCCCATCCCCGGAATCGGCGTGAAAATGTCCTGGAACATGATCACCGCCTCGCTTCCGACTAGGTCAATCGGCTGAAGCGAAACCGTCACCGCCCGTTCGACATCTCGGCACATTTCCAGAAACGTCACACCCTCTCTCACACGGCGATATTCGGGCAGATAGCGACCCGCTTGACGCATCAACCAGACCGGAGGCCGATCCACCTCCTCCCCTCGACAGCTACGCAGCAGGCGTTCGTCCGGTTTCAGATGCACGAAATCTCAACCTCTTTCGCAGCAATCGGAGCCAGAAAACGACATCAGTAGTTGGAGAGCGCTGACCATCGTTTCCGATGATGATTCGCGTCGCCCAGAGTCAGCTCGGACATGCGAGCGCGCTTCATGAATAGGCCGATATCATATTCGTCGGTCATCCCAACGCCCCCAAACATCTGAACCCCTTCATTCGCAGCCAAGATATAGGCGTCAGAGCATCGCGCCTTGGCCAGGCTAACCAACTTGCTCGCATCTTCGCTGCTCTCGTCGATAGCCCGAGCCGCCGCCATTACACAGGATCGGGCCAACTCGATTTCCATAAAAACTCGAGCTGCCCGGTGCTTCAGGCCTTGAAAAGTGCCTATTCGCGTTCCGAACTGCTCTCTCTCCTTCAAGTAATCGACCGTCAATCTGAAAGCTTCGGACATTCCCCCGAGCATTTCTGCGCAGAGCACGACAGTCCCTCGCTCAATGATCCGCTCAAGAGCCTCGCCACACTGCCCCGGCTCACCCAGAACCGAAGCTTGGGGCACCTGTACGTTCTCGAATTGGACAATGGCCGCATTCCGAGAGTCGAGGAGGGTCTGTCTTTCAACCGACACACCCTCCGCGTCCGCCGGGACCCAGAACAAAGAAATACCCTCGGCCTCCCCCGACGCGCCGTCGGTTCGTGCCACAACGACAAAAGCCTCTGCGCCAAAGCCGTCGAGGACCTGAATTTTTCGCCCGCTCAAGACAAAACCGTCTCCCTCCCGTCGGGCTTCCGATTGAATCGCATGGGGCTCATATCGCGTTTCGGGCTCGAGGTGAGCAAATGCAATGGTTTGCTCTCCCGACGCGACAGGCGTCAACCACAATTCCTGCTGAGCCTCCGTGCCCAGCTCCAATACGGCCGCAGACGCGAGACCGACGCAGGAAATAAATGGCTCTGGTGCCAGCGATCGCCCCAATGCCTCAACAACTACGACCAATTCCGACATCCCCATCCCGGCACCACCCACACTTTCCGGCAATGCGATCCCTACCCAGCCGAGCTCGGCCATCTCTTTCCACAGAGCCCGCGAGTATCCCATTGGGTCGGCCTGATCACGCAATTTTCGCATACGCGAAATCGGAGATTTTTCCTTGACGAAGTCATTGGCCGTTTTCGCGATCAGTTCCTGATCTTCGGTCAGTACCATTTCCATGATGAATTCCTTCTCACAACGGTTCAGGGGCCGGAACGGGCGGGAAGCAAACGCACGGCGCCGCAATTAAATTCGAAGGGGGGGGGCTGAGCCTCGATCAGTCCGGAAGCCCCAGAACGTGCTTGGCGATGATGTTGAGCTGAACCTCGGAAGTGCCACCCTCGATTGAGTTCCCTCGTGACCGAAGCCAGTCTCGGGTCAGAGCAATTTCCTCTTCATCGAAACCTGGCCCCTCCCAACCGAGGGCCTGAGGACCGGCGATGCGTACTGCGAGCTCATTGCGGCGCATGTTGATTTCGGTGCCGTACACTTTGAACATTGAACTCTCCGGACCCGGCTGATGGCCTGCTTTCGCCGCGTCCTTAGCCCTTTGGACGGTCAATCCAAAAGCCCGCGTATCCATCTCATTCTGCGCGACCTCATTCCGAACCACGGGGTCCGCAACCTCACCTTCACGTTCGCCGAGATAACGCAGAGCATGCTCTGCCATGATTCCACGCGACCGCTTCTTGCCTCGGCCTGAGCCGGCACCGAACGTATCCGCAATCATCGTTCGCTCATGGCCCAATAATGCTTTCGCCACGGTCCATCCAGCATTGATCTCGCTGATCACATTCCGAACCGGCACCCGTACGTCCTGAAAGTGGGTTTCACAAAAAGGCGACTTTCCACTGATGAGAAGAATCGGACTCACGCTGACCCCGGTCGTCTCCATATCGATCAGTAAGAACGTGATGCCTTCCTGCTTTTTGACATCGGGATCCGTACGCACCAAACAGAAAATCCAATCGGCTTTGTCGGCGTAAGAGGTCCACACTTTCGTGCCATTGATGATGAACTCGTCTCCTTCCCGAACGGCCCGGGTCTGAAGCGAGGCCAGGTCCGAACCGGCCCCCGGTTCCGAATAGCCCTGGCACCAGCGAATTTCTCCCCGAACAATTCGGGGAATGTGCTCCTGCTTCTGCTCGTCGGTTCCGAAGCGAAGCAAGGTGGGACCGATCATGGTCAAACCAAATCCCACCAGAGCCGGCGGAATCCGAAGGGCCGTCATCTCCTGACTCAGGACCTTGGCCTCCTGGGCGGAGAGCCCGCCACCGCCGTATTCCGCGGGCCAGGTCGGCGCCGTCCAACCTCGATCGGCCATCCGGTCAAGCCAGACCTTCATGTCGGGGTTGCCGTACTCGGCCTTGCGCCCGCCCCAGTTGCCATCGAGCTCGGTAAACCGAACCCCGATGATCGACTCGGGAGCATTCTCCTCGAGCCAAATCCGGGTTTTCTGACGAAATTTTTCCAAATCAGACATCACGTGGTTCCTCTTTCTCCGATGCGCCGAGTAGCCCTAACGAGCCCCCCCTAACGCATACGCCTAGCCCATGGAACCCAGAAGTCTAACCGCAACGTCGGGATCTGCCCGGACGGGGGCGATTCATCTTTCCGGGAGGCTATTCTCCGTCCGCGGGCTCTCCCGCAGGCGCGCTGCCGCGCCCAGCCATCAGGAAATAACGTGAAGATCATCCTCGCAAGCCCCCGAGGATTCTGTGCCGGAGTCGACCGGGCCATTGAAATTGTGGAACGTGCCCTGTCCCGCTCAGATCAGCCGGTCTACGTCCGCCATGAAATCGTCCACAATCGGCATGTCGTCGAAGGACTGCGCGAAAAAGGAGCCATCTTCATCGACGATCCCGAAGAAGCTCCGGAGAAGTCTGAACTGATCTACAGCGCCCATGGTGTCTCGCCCGAAATTCGCCAGCGCGCGACCGACCAGAAGCTCCGTACGATCGACGCCACCTGCCCTCTCGTGACGAAGGTCCACAACGAGGTTCAGCGAATGTCCCGCGAAGGTCTCGAGATCATTATGATCGGGCATGCGGGGCACGTCGAAGTGGAGGGCACCATGGGCCAAGCCCCAGGCCAGATGCATCTGGTCCAGAGTATCGACGACGTGCCTCGACTCCAAATTGCTGATCCGACCCGGCTCGGATGTGTCACGCAGACCACGCTTTCCGTAGACGATACCCGCGAGATCATGGACGCCCTGCGGCAGAAATTTCCCCAGATCGTTCTGCCGCGTCGGGATGACATCTGCTACGCGACCCAAAACCGGCAAGACGCTGTCAAGCAATTGGCTGAGAAAGCCCAGCTCGTCCTCGTAGTCGGCGCTCCGGAATCCTCCAACAGCAATCGGTTGGTGGAAGTCGCTAGCCGTATGAATGTATCGAGTCACTTAATCACTTCGGCCATTGATATTGAACCCGAGTGGCTCAAAAACGTGACGTGCGTCGGCGTCACCGCCGGGGCCTCGACTCCAGAATTCCTGGTAGACCAGGTCATTGAGCGCCTTGTCGGACTCTCTAAAGGGGCCGAGGTCAGCTCACTTCCTGAGATCGACGAGGGCATGCATTTCAAGTTGCCCGCCGACCTGCGTCCCTGAAGGCCATTCGGGTACACTGCGCCGCGCATGCCGGACTCCGACCAGGAAAACCCGTCCCAACTTGACTCGCCAGCGAGCACCCGGGACGCGGCCCATGAGGTAGAAGCCGAGTTCGAGGAGCTCGGCGACCCTGAGGCCGGCCCCGGGCTTCCGTCCACGACCTTGGCCGCCCGCGGCCTCGTCTCTGACCCGGAATCTGGCGACGCCGCATCGAAGGCGCCGCCCCACTTCTCCGACCTGCTCACCCTGGGCTGGCCCATGATGCTGTCGCAACTTCTGGTGTCGACCACGGGGTTGGTTGACCGGGCCATGATTGGGCGCCTCGATGGCGATGGTGGCGCCGCCGTCGCCCTCGCTGCGGTCGGATACACGACCCAATTTTTCATGTTGATCCAATCGGCCCTTTTCGCAGTTGGCTTGGCCGCCGTCGCCTTGATGGCTCGAGCCATCGGCGCCGGGGATGTCGCCCGCTCTCGCGCCGCATTCGCATCCTCGGTTCGCGTCGCCGTTGGGCTGAGTCTGATCTTCACGATCGCAATTCTCGCGGCCCCGGGGCATCTCTTTGCCTGGCTCGGTGCCGCTGAGGAAGTCACAGCGACCGGACGAGTCTATCTCCAGTGGATGGTCGGCTCGTCTGTTCTTCTCGCACTCAATCTCACCTTCGACAGCGCACTGCGGGCCGATCGAGATACTCGAACTCCTATGCGGGTCTCCATCGCCGTGGCAGCCGTGAAGCTGTCCCTGAACGCGATCCTCATCTTCGGCGCTTTTGGCCTGGAGCCCCTTGGGCTGGCCGGTGCAGGCTTGGCGACCGCACTCTCTCAAACGGCGGGGGTCGTGATCTATGCCTTCATTTTTCGGAGGATCGACAAGAATTCTCCGGTTTACTTCAGCTGGCGATCCGTTTGGTCCCGCACGGGTGTGACCCGGCAAGTGCTCCGGGTCGCAGCTCCAGGCGTCGCGGAGCGAATCGTGCTGAATCTCGGAATGCTCTCATACTTCTGGGTTCTCGGTCGTTATTACGGGACCCTGGCCGTGGCCGTCTACACCGTCGGCGTCCCGCTGTTGTCTTTTTCGTGGATTCCCGGGACTGGCTACGGGCAAGCCTGTGCCGCACTCGTTGGCCAACGCCTCGGAGCGAATGATCGCGAGGGGGCCCGGCGAATTGGCCTACAGGCCACGGGCCTCGCGCTGGTCACCGCCCTGCCCCTCGCCGTAGTTTTTGGGCTACTTCGCACGCCTCTAGCCGAACTCTTCACCGACGATCCCGCTGTCATCGCGGGACTCGGTCCCTTCATGTTGGCGCTGGCGGTGGGACAGCCCTTCCTCCAACTCCACTTCACCCTGGGCGGAGCCCACCGAGGGGCCGGGGATACGACCACGCCACTGGTCGCCGCCACCGTGGGCAACTGGATGCTACGGGTTCCCATTGCCCTGCTGGCTGCTTTAGTTTTTCAGTCCGGGGTCATTTGGGTTTGGTGGGCACTTGTTTTCGACCACTTATCCCGTGCGGCCCTGCTGGCCTGGAGCTTCCATCGAGGCCGGTGGATGGATCGCCTGGGCGGAGCCACAGAAGCGGTCAATCCGCTTCGGGATCCGAGAACGTAAATCCATCGGGATCAGCATCCACCCGGACACGCCCCCCCTTGATCAGACGTCCAAACAGGATGTCATCGGCCAAGCGGTCTTGAATTTCCTTCTCGATCACCCGACGCAGTGGACGGGCCCCGAAATCTCTGTCATAACCTCGCTCCGCTAGCCTCTGCCGGGCAGCCGGCGTCAGCTCGATCCGAATCTTCCGCTCGGCGAGCTGCTTCTCCATCTCAGCGACGAACTTCTCGACCACCTTCTCCATCACCTCAGGTTCAAGGTTTCCGAATCGAACAACTTCATCCAACCGGTTTCGGAATTCTGGACTAAAAAGCTTATCGATCTCCTTCCGACCATCGCCCGCGCGGGTGCCAGTAAAACCAATTGCTTGGCTGGCCATTTCCCGGGCGCCCGCGTTGGACGTCATGATCAAAGTGACGTGGCGAAAATCCGCCTCTCGCCCCTGATTGTACGTCAGGGTTGCATGATCCATCACTTGGAGGAGCACGTCGAAGATATCCGGGTGGGCTTTTTCGATCTCATCGAGCAAGAGCACGGCATAGGGGTGCTTTCGGATCTCCTCGATCAAGATCCCTCCCTGGTAATAACCGACGTAGCCCGGCGGCGCCCCGATCAATCTTGAGACCGCGTGCTTCTCCATGTATTCGCTCATGTCGAACCGAATGAACGGGACACCCAAAGAGCTTGCCAACTGCTTACTCAATTCGGTCTTGCCGACGCCCGTCGGCCCCACGAAGAGAAAAGAACCGATGGGTCGATCATGCCCCCCGAGCCCAGCACGCGCCCGCTTAATCGCTCGGGCCACGCTTTGCACGGCTTCATCCTGCCCGTAGACGACTTCTTTGAGATCCGATTCGAGACCTTCGAGACGCCGACTCTCGTTTCCGGAGGTTCGTTCCAGTGGCACACGCGCCATGCGAGCGACCACCATCTCCACGTCCCGAACCCCTACGGTCTTACGCGGTTTTTGAGTCGGCCGCAGACGGACTGATGCGCCCGTCTCGTCTAGGACATCAATGGCCTTATCGGGTAGAAATCGCTCGTTAATGTGCCGGACAGCCAAGTCAACACAGGCTTTGAGCGCCCCCGCGGTGTACCGCACACCGTGATGTTCCTCGTAACGAGGCGCCAATCCACGCAAGATCCGCACGCACTCCTCTTCCGTGGGCTCAGGAACATCCACTTTCTGGAATCGGCGGGCGAGCGCCCGATCTCGCTCGAAATGACGGTATTCTTGATAGGTCGTCGACCCCAGACATCTCAAGGTCCCATCGGCCAGCCCGGGTTTCAGCATATTGGAAGCATCCACCGTGGTCCCCTGGGCCGACCCCGCCCCGAGAATCGTATGGATTTCATCAATAAAGAGAATGCCCCGATCCCGTTCCATCAGCGCCCCCAGCAGGGCCTTAAACCGAGCCTCAAAATCCCCTCGATATCGAGTTCCCGCCAGAAGCGCGCCGATGTCCAACGAAAAAATTTCTACGCCTTCAAGGTCTTTCGGAACTCGGCCTTCATGGACCCGCATGGCCAGCCCCTCTGCGAGTGCGGTCTTCCCAACCCCCGTCTCTCCCACGAAGATTGGATTATTCTTTCGACGCCGGGCTAAAATATGAACCGCGCGATCGAGTTCCGCCGAGCGCCCGATCATCGGGTCGAGTCTGCCCTCGGCCGCGCGCTGAGTCAGGTCGGTCGTAAAAGCCGCCAATGGATCGGCCGGCGTCTCTTCGCCGTCCTCCATCCCTGCCCCCACGCCGGAAGCGTCCTCTCCGCCGAGCCCACCCGAGCGGCCGTTCATCTTTGACTCTCCATGAGAGATGTACCGCATCAGGTCGAGTCGGCTCACTTCCTGCGCGCGAAGAAGATTCATCGCAAAGGAGTCCGGCTCCTGATAGAGCGAAACCACCAAATCAGCGATTTCCACTTCTTCCTTTTCGGCGCTCTCGCTGTGATCAAGCGCGTGTTGAACAACGCGGTGAAACGCCAGGGTCCGCAGTGTGTCAACGGGCTCGTCGCCAGGTACGCTCGCAAGATCTTCGTCGAAAAAGCGCTCCAGATCTCTCTTTAAAGCTTCTACATCGGCCCCCGCGTGCCGAAAAATCTCTTCCCCATCATCCGAGTGCAGCAAAGCAAAAAGTAAATGCTCGACGGTCAGATAAGCATGCCGGCGCCGAACTGCTTCCATGTGCGCTGCCTGGAGGGTCAGCTGAAGCTCACGTCCGATTCCGCTCATTCCTTCTCCAACCCGGCCCGCAGGGGATAGCCGCGGCCTTCGGCCGCCTGATGGACCGCAGCGACCTTGGTCTCTGCGATCTCGAGAACAAAAACACCGGCCACGCCGAGACCGGAACGATGGATTTGGAGCATGATCTGAGTCGCCGCAGAGGGGCTCTTCCCAAAAATTTTCTCGAGAACCATCACCACAAACTCCATCGGGGTAAAATCATCGTTGTACAGAAGGACCTTATAGCGATCCGGCCGAGCCACTTTTTTGCGCTCTTGGGTCGCCAGCCCCCCCTCGACGCCTCCTTCGGAGCGGCTCGGGCCGTCGGGCGGGCGTTCGCTTCCACCGGAGGCTCGCTCCGCTGAATTTTTACCGCTGATGATCCATCTCATGGCGTCCATAGGCGACCTTGAATGTAGCCCACGCCTCAAGAGCCGACCCGATGGACGCCGTCGCGGTAGACTTTCCAGCCATGCCGGAATTTTCTCTTGCCGAAGGCGTCGCCTCACTGAATGAAACCGAATGGAATGCACTTGTTGCCGACGCGTCGCCCTTCCTCGAATGGGAATGGCTCTCCGCTCTTGAGCGCGCTGGAACCCTCGACCCCCAGTCGGGATGGAATGCTCGCCCCCTGGTGGTGCAAGAGGAGGGGCGCCTCGTCGCAGCCTGCCCTCTCTACATCAAACTTCATAGCGAAGGCGAATTCGTATTCGACTGGAGCTGGGCTGACGCCGCATCCCGGGCCGGTCTGGAGTACTACCCAAAGCTCCTAGTCGGCGTCCCCTTCACACCGGTCACCGGCGCTCGACTCCTCGTCGCGCCTGGAAAAGATCGGCTCCACTGGCACGCAGCTCTCGCTGAATGCCTCCGCTCCACCTGCCTGGGAAACAACCTTTCGAGTGTTCACGTCAATTTCTGCCTTGAA
>JAQWNI010000173.1 GCA_029268645.1 Myxococcota bacterium | reverse complement strand
CTTCATTCCCAGCAATTGAGGGCGCTACTCAAGAACCAGGAGCGCGGAGGCCGGCAAGCCACCCCCCCAGCTGGCTCCTCCGGCCACCGCGCTCCGCAGCAACTCGGCTTCCAAGTCCAGAAAACCGCTAGCTACATCCGCTTGTCGAACCGCAGTTGGGACATTTGTAACATGCTCCATTGCGGATCATGATCGAACCACAGTCCATGCAGGACGGCGCATCGGCTTGGTTGATGAAGCTAGAAGCATTGCCTCCGGAGGAAGCTCCGGCCCCTGAGCCCCCTGCCACCGCACCCATGACGACCGGAGTTGCTCGGTCACCGCCCCCGTCTCCTACGGAAGCATCCTCTTCCGAATCAAGGGTCGATACTTCGGCCTCAATATATCGGTTGCCCAGATACCGGAACACGTAGTCCGTAATGGACTTCGCCATCGGGATCTCTCGGTTATTGGTGAAGCCCGACGGTTCGAAGCGGGTGTGGCTGAATTTGTCCACCAATGCCTTGAGGGGAACACCGTACTGGAGCGCAATCGAGGTCATCGTTGCAATGGTGTCCATCAAGCCAGAGATCGTACTTCCTTCCTTAGCCATGCGCAGAAAGATCTCTCCCGGCGCCCCGTCTTCATAGGAGCCGACCGTGAGATAACCCTCGTGGCCAGCGATCGAGAACTTGTGTGTAAACGCTTCCCGTTCGTCGGCCAGCTTCCGTCGGCGAGGTCGGTACTCATCGAGATGCGCAACTTTCTTCTCTTCCTCTTTGCCGGAGTTCAGTGGCTGAGTCCGCTTGCTGCCATCTCGGTAAACGGCGAGCGCCTTCAGCCCCAAACGCCAGCCTTCGACGTAGGCGGCTTCGACGTCTTCCACCGAGGCATCTTCCGGGAGATTGACCGTCTTACTGATCGCCCCGGAGAGAAAGGGCTGAACCGCCCCCATCATGCGAACGTGTCCCATCCAGTGAATCGACCGCGCCCCGTTGGCTGCACGAAAAGCACAATCGAATACCCCGAGGTGCTCCTCCGACAACCCAGGAGCCCCTTCGATGCTCTCCCGGTCGTCGATGTGAGCCAAAATAGCGGCTGTCTGCTGATCGTCGTAACCGAGCTTTCTCAAAGCCATCGGGACGGTGTTGTTGACGATCTTCAGAAACCCACCGCCGACCAACTTCTTATACTTCACCAATGCGATGTCGGGCTCGACACCGGTGGTATCGCAATCCATCATGAAGGCAATCGTGCCGGTCGGTGCCAAAACAGTCACTTGGCCATTTTTGAAACCGTGCTTTCGACCAGCTTCCAGCGCCTGAGACCACACTTCTTGGGAAGTTTGATGAAGATCCCCCTGCACCCCTTCCTGGGAAAGGGCCCGGGCTGCATCCCCATGCATCTCAATGACTTCCAAGAAGGGCTTGCGATTCATCCGATATCGGGTGAACGGGCCCATTGCTTCTGAGATTTCGGCGCTCGTCAGGTAGGCCTGCCCGCACATCAACGAGGTAATGGCAGCGGCCACATTCCGCCCCTCCTCGCTGTCGTAGGGCTTTCCATTGGCCATCAGCAAGGCGCCTAGGTTGGCATACCCAAGACCCAACGGACGGAAGAGGTGGCTATTCTGAGCAATCGCCTTAGTGGGGTAATCCGCAAAATCAACCAGGATTTCTTGAGCGAGGATCGTGATGGCCACGGCCCTCTGGAAGTCCCGCACCTGAAACTCACCCTCCTCATCGATAAACGTCATAAGGTTGAGGCTGGCCAAGTTGCAGGCCGTGTCGTCGAGAAACATGTACTCCGAGCAAGGGTTACTCGAGTTGATGCGGCCCGATGCCTTGACAGGGTTCCAGCGATTGATCGTTGAATCGTATTGGATGCCCGGATCCCCGCAGAGGTGGGCCGAGTCAGCCATCTCTCTCAGCAGATCTCGAGCCTTGAACGTCTCCACGACATCGCCGCTCGTGACCGCCTTTGTATCCCAGGACCCATTCGCCTCTGCAGAACGCATGAACGCGTCGGTTACCCTCACCGAGTGATTCGCATTTTGGAAGGCGATCGAGTCATAGGCGCCACCCGGGACGTTGAATCCGCCGTCGTAGCCTGCGTCGATCAGCGCCCAGGCCTTTTTCTCTTCATCCGACTTGCTGTTGATAAAATCTCGAATATCCGGATGGTCAACATTGAGAATGACCATCTTCGCCGCCCGGCGCGTTTTCCCGCCCGACTTGATCACGCCCGCGAATGAATCGAACCCTCTCATGAACGACACCGGGCCCGAGGCGACCCCGCCTCCGGCCAATTGCTCGCGGGAAGAGCGGATCGAGGAGAGGTTACTTCCCGCCCCCGAGCCTCCCTTAAAGAGCATGGCCTCGGTGCGCGCCAGCCCCATGATGGACTCCATGGTGTCTTCGACTGAGTTGATGAAGCAGGCACTGGCCTGCTGAGGCGTGTCGGAGACACCCAGGTTGAACCAGACAGGGCTGTTGAAAGCCATCTTTTGTTGAACGAGGAGATGCTTCAATTCATCTCGAAAGCTGTCGACGTCCGCCTCGGAAGCGAAGTAACCGCCTTCGATTCCCCAGTCAGCGATGCGGCCGACGACCCGACCTATCAACTGCTTGACGCTTCGCTCTCTTTCCGGCGTCCCGACATGACCGCGGAAATACTTCGAGACGACGACATTGGTCGCCAGCTGGGACCACCTCGCCGGCATCTCAACATCATTCTGCTCGAAGACCGTTTCGCCCTTCTCGTTGCTGATGTTGGCCGTTCGCAATTCCCACTCGACTTGATCGAAGGGATCGACGCCCGCCTCGGTAAAATGCCGAGGAATCGAAAGTCCGGCCGAACCACGCGCTCGACCCTTCGCTTTTCCACGACCGGGACGACTTGGCGCGGCCGTCGAAACCGGCGTCGCCGCTCCCTCAATCGTTACCCCCGGATGTCTCGTTTCACCTTGATGACCCCGGCCCTCCATCACACCGCCCCCAACGGTTCCGTCTTTCTCCACACTCACCCTCATTCTCCCCTGATTGCGTTTGGCGACGCTTCGGCAACTGAACAGCTCGGCCATGTTCCCGGCGACGAAGACCTACAATGTCACGGACGAGAGCCGGGGTCACCTGCGGCTTCTTCACCGCGGTCACCTCCCATACTTTCGCCTCGAGCATTCTCGATTTCGCCACCCGTCTCTCCTGGTGTTTGCGGCCTTTGGCCGGCTCCCTCGGCCGAGTACGGCGACTCCGATGCCTAAGGTCAAAATCCTGAGCAAGGACCGTTCTCGTCGATCCTTCGCACCCCTTCGCCTATCCGAGCCCCCGGCGATGATCCGGGAGGACGACCCTGGAGACGCTTCAGTCCGAAAAAAAAGAATTTCGAATCCGATCCGCCCCGCAAGGAGTTCGAAACTTTCGATTGAGCCCCTCGGGCTCAGAAGAAAATTCGAACTTTGGATTGATGGGGTGCCGACTTCAACCGTCGACTTCGATGCCTCCGTTCTCGGTTCCGCATGGAGCCAGCTGGCCTTAGCCAGCGACCGGCTTTCCAGCTTCGGTAACCACGAACCCGTCGGATGCACCAACTCGATCGCGGTCCCTCTGCCCTTGAGCCTTTTAACTCTTCGCGTCCCGTCTATTTTTGGTTGGTTTTTCATCTCGAATCTGGATTTCGGATCCGGATGCTGCCGAGCCGGCCTTCCCGAGCAGTCACGAGGCCGACCTCGGAGCGGCCGAGCCGTATGGCTCGAACGCTCCGAAGCGGACAGATGAGAGGGGCGCCGGTACTCCCGGCGCCCCCGAACCCAAGCCGGAGTCCTCCGTCCCGGTCTCAAGCTCGCGTTCCCCCTCGCAACCGCCTAAGTTGCGACCCCCCCAGGCTACAGAGGGAACCTCACATCCCCGTGGTCCCCAACATGCAGGGTCCGGGGGCACGCGTCAACGGAAATTCCACAAAATATTGGGGCAGGCATTCCCCGTAGACACAACCCTTTGTGTCTCGGCCGCAAATCGCAGCGAGTACCGGGTGGGTCCCACCCCGTACCCGTGGGGCCCTTTTGGACCGCTGAGCCTCTGCCAAAGCCAGGGGCCTCAGGACCAGGTCGGCCAGAAATGAGTGGGGTGATCGCGGCCCTTAGGGGGGAAAGATCAGTCGGGCAAGCCCGTGAAGCGGATCCCCAAACCGGCTGGCTGCTTGTATCGGATATTCATCCCAATCAGCAGAGCCGTGATCTCTTCGACAATCCGGGCATTGCCCAGCGGACCACCATCCACGGCCCGAAGACCTGGAATGAGTGGGCAGAGTGACATAATCCGTTGGCGTGGTGCCTTGGCGCCGGAAACGATGACATCACATTCAACCGGTTCATCGAGCACCCGGAGGCGATGGGCCGAGACATTTTGAAATGCCGAGATCACATGAACCCCCTTCGGCACGAGGGTTGCGACCAGCTCAGCACAGGAACCCTGCCAAATACCGATCGTGCGGGCCGCCCCGTCGCCAATCGCCGTGGCCAAGGGGACAGCCATCGAGACGACGATCTGACCCTCTTCGAGCACTTCCTTCAGCCCCTTGACGGTCCCCGCCGTATGTTCGAACGGAACGGAAATGATGACGATTGGCGCGCGGCGAGTGGCCTCGGCATTGTCATACCCCTCGACCTGAGCCTCCGGAACCGCCTGACGAACTTCCTCGGCGGCCTCGACGGCCTTCTCGGCCCGGCGGGAACCGATGACGACCGGTCTTCCTGCCTTTGCAAAGCGCAGCGCCAAGCCAAGCCCTTGGTCGCCGGTTCCACCCAAAATCGCAATCGCGTCGTCGTTTTTCGTCATAGTCTGAGGACGGTACAAGACCCACGGCGGCCGTCCACCGCGAGCCCGCTACGGGCTTTCAACCCGGTCGGCGAGTTCCCGCAGGCGATCAAAGGCGTAGATCCCGGTTCCGTGCCCATCACTCCAATCAATCTGGATGGCGTAGCGACCGACTCCCTTGATTCGGGTCGGCCGGACATCCTCGGGAACACTCTCCGGATCGAGTTTGTACTCGCCGGTCCATTCGTCGACACAGTGCGCGCACGCACAGAACAAACGTAATTCGCGAACCGCGAACAAGCTCTCCACGCCGTCTCGCCAGACGATGCTGAGATGGCCGGGACCCGACTGGCGAATCTGGTCAGGAATATGACGGTCTTGCTCAGTGCCCATGGAGGCAAGGGTAACGCGGGCCCGGGGGTGTGGGGTCGCGGTGCCCCGGCTCGGGCGTCAGGGTGGTAACGTCGTACGCATGGACCATGAAACCCTGAAGACCGCCGCCCAGGTAGCCGAACGGGCCTGCGATCGGGCGCGCGCTGAAATCATGCCCCGCTTTCGCGATGTCGCCGTCGAGTGGAAACAAGATGGCTCTCCGGTCACCGAGGCAGACCGGGCCGCCGAACGCATCATCCGACAGACCTTGCGGGAGAGCTACCCCGACCACGGACTCCTCGGAGAGGAGTACGGGGATGCCGAAGCCGGCCCCGAAGACGCCCCGAGATGGATCATCGACCCGATCGACGGAACCATCTCGTTCTCCCGCGGGATTCCTCTCTTCGGAACCCTTTTAGCACTCACCGTCGAAGGACAACCCGTCGTCGGTGTGATCGATCTGCCTGCCCTCGGGGAACGCTATGTCGCAACGCGCGGCGGAGGTTGCCGTCGCAATGGCCAGCCGGTCTTTTGCTCGAAAAGTGCCGACCTGCATCGATCCATTGTTTCCACCGGCGATCCCATCTGTTTCGAATTGGCTGGCCGCCGCCCACTTTTCGAAAGGATCACCCGTGAGGTTCCCTTGGTCCGGGGATACACGGATGCTTTCGGCCATGCCCAGACGATCAGCGGTGGCATCGACGCCATGGTGGACTGTGATCTGAACCCATGGGACGCGGCCGCCACGCAACTGCTTGCGATCGAAGCCGGAGGGGCCTGTGAGACCCGAACCGGGGCCCGGGGAAAAATCGACCTCTTCTTTGGAAGCCCGGCCCTGGTGGAACAGCTGGTCGAGATGTCCTGAGCGCTCACTGGCTCAGGACGATCGTGCGCTACTCTCCGCAAGACCTTGACCGGGCCGCCTGCGGCTGGTCCCGCTGAATTAGCCTGGCTCGGAAACGGCCAACTTGATGCCGCTCTCCCCGTCGGACCATTCGAGCACCCGCAACAACGACGGCCGTCCGGCACCGCCATGATGTCTTGAGATGAGAGGGACCCGATCCAATGAATACTGCCCCCCACCCGACCCTGGAAGATGCCAAATCCCTGATGGATGCCGCCTCCTCGCTCTTGGACCGATCGATCACGGCCGCGCGCGAAATGACCGAAGGCGGGCAGAAGATCGACGACCATCAAGTGATCACCGAGCGGGTCGCCTACGCGGCCACTGAGGCCATCGCGGCCAAGGAAGTCATCGCCAGCATCGAAGGAATCCGTGCTGAAGGCCGTAGCCACGAAACGCTCGAACTCACTGCAGTCGCTTCCGTGGGCGAGTTGGTCGAATCGTTGCGATCCAAACTTGCAGCCAGCGCGGACGAGCTCGGCTTGGGAGACGATGCCGTCGAGGCTGCTTTCCCCGCAGACGTTCGGGCCTTACTCCGGCGCGCAAACGCAGAGTCTCTCTATCGGAGGGTCGGGACCCATGTCATCGAGACCGGGGGCCGAAACGACTTCCCTCTCGACGAAATGCACGAACAAGTTCGTACCCAGGTTCGCGAATTCGGCCTCAACGAAGTGGCCCCCCACGCCGAGCACATTCACCGCCAAGACGAGATCGTGCCGGAACACTTCATCACAAGCATGGCGGAGCTCGGATTCTTTGGCTTGTCGGTGCCGGAGGAATATGGCGGCGTGGAAATGGGCAACATGGCCATGATCCTAACCACCGAAGAACTCTCCCGTGCCTCGCTGGCGGCAGCCGGGTCTTTGATCACCCGGCCCGAGATCCTCACGAAAGCGCTTTTAAGCGGCGGGACAGAAGATCAACGCAAAGAGTGGTTGCCAAAACTGGCTTCCGGTGAAGTCATGGTCGCCATCTCCGTCACCGAACCCGACATCGGCAGCGACGTGGCCGGTGCCAAATGCCGGGCTGAGCGCGCCACTGTAGACGGCGAAGAGGGCTGGGTCATCAACGGTCCCAAGGCATGGTGCACCTTTGCCGGCCGCGCCAACGTGATCGCATTACTCGCTCGAACCGACCCCGACTTCTCCAAAGGTCGAAAAGGTCTCTCGCTCTTCATCGTTCCCAAAGACACTTCTTTAGGACACAGCTTCGAATTCACCCAGGCCGGAGGCGGAAAGATCACCGGCAAGGCCGATGCAACCCCGGGCTACCGTGGCATGCATTCGTTCACGCTCCAATTCGATCAGTACTTTGTGCCCGCCGGGAATCTTGTGGGCGGAGCCGACGGGGAGGGCCGCGGCTTCTATTTGCAAATGGCGGGCTTCGCTGCGGGTCGGCTTCAAACCGGAGGCCGCGCATGCGGACTCGGCCAAGCGGCCCTCGAGGAAACCGCCAAATACGTGGTCGACCGGAACCAGTTTGGTCAAGCAATTTCGGACTTTCAGTTGACCCAATACACCCTCGGCCGCATGGCGATCAAACTCATGGGCGCGAGAGCCATCACGTACGCAGCCGCCCGGGCTTTCGACGAGGACGAACGCGCAGCCGCGCCGCTGGCCGCGCAGTCCAAGCTCCTCGCCTGCGATGTGGCAGTCGACGTCACGCAGCAAGGTCAGTTGATGCACGGAGGGTGGGGCTACGCCGAGGAATACCCGATCAGCCGATACGTCGTCGACGCAACCGTGCTGCCGATCTTTGAAGGCGTCAAGCCAATTCTCGAGCTACGAGTCATTGGCGCCTCCCTTCTCTCCAATTGATCGAATCGAGACTCACGACCGATCGATCTGTCGTGAGTCGTTGCACGCTAGCGATTAATCTTGCCAGAACCGAGACAGCACTGAGATCATCGGGGCTACATCGGCCGCCCCCGCCATTTCTCGACACGAGTGCATGGCCAACATCGGGTTCCCAACGTCGAGGCTTCGAATGCCGACTCTCGCAGCGGTGATCGGGCCAATCGTCGACCCACACGCGAGATCGCTCCGGGTGACGAAGTGCTGCGGCGAGATTCCCTCTTCGGCGCACAGAGACTCAAAAAGCCCCTGAGTGACCGCGTCGGTCGCATAAGCCTGATTGCTGTTGACCTTCACGACCGGGCCCCGGCCGAGAACAGGTTGATGATCGGGCTCATGACGGTCGGAATAGTTTGGATGAACCGCATGCGCCATATCGACTGAAATCAGTGTCGAAGCCGCAAGACTTCGGGCCAAGCCCTGGGGCTCGAGCGTGCCCTGCCAGCCCGATACGATCCGGGAAAGGCTGTCGGCGAGGAAGGGGCCCGCTGCACCCTGCGCCGTCCGACTGCCCACCTCTTCATGGTCATACAGGACCATCACTCGGGTAAAATCTTGCTCGCCCTGAGCAAGAGCATTCTGCATAGCCATGACGGCTGCATGGGCAGAAGCCAGATTGTCCAACCGCGGCGCACTAATGAATTCCTGCGCGGCCCCGACCACCGCTGACGGCTGAGTATCCGCGGTCATCAGGTCAAAGCTGAGAATGTCCTCCGCCTTAATGGTCCCCTCTCCCCTCGCTTGCCACTCGGCGACCATCAACTCTCGAATTTCTGGCACGCTCTCCAAGCCTGAGAGGGGAACAAGATGGGTCTGGGGATTGAGCTTGAGTCCCTCTTGCCGAATCTCGCGAAAGAGGTGAATCGCAAGGTTGGGGATTCGAACCATGGGGCGGGCAAAATCGATCAAACGGGTGCGGATCGCATCGCCCTCTCGGACCGTGGCACGGCCTGCGAGGGAGAGGTCCCGATCTAGCCACGTATGCAGCAGAACACCGCCGTATGGTTCTACCCCGATTTGTCGGTAGCCTGACGCCGTCCTGTCTGGCCGGGGCTTGAGTCGGAGATTGGGTGAGTCCGTGTGCGCACCTAGGATGCGAAACCCGGCCCGAGCCGGTGACTCGCGGCCGGCCTCAAAGGCGATCAAGCTACCGTCTCCTCGTACCCCGTAGCCACGGGTGCCCGGAGCCAAATCCCAGATAGAGGTCTCTTCGAAAGACGAAAAACCGACCGCCTCAAGGCGCCGCACAACCTCGGCGACAGCGTGGTAGGGCGTCGGAGAACAATCGATGAAAGCGAGCAGATCCGCGACAACATCAGCCATGGCGACAGGGTAGCGGGCTCCGCGTCTAGGCAAACGCCTCAGAATCGGCAGCGATGTCTGAATCCGGGAACGCGCCCCGGCTTTGAATCTCTCAAAATTCCAGGGCGAGACTCAAGATTGCCCGGCCCGCACCCGGAGCCTCAAGGTTCAGGGTCAACTCACCTTGACGGGTCCGAATAGGCGTCGAGTAATCGAGCACCTTCAAGTTCGGGGCAGGCGGGATCCATTCATCCGACTTCTGCCAGCTCGCCACCCAGCTAGATCGATTTAAAACTTTGACATCGGCACGAGAAGCTGAGATCGCCAAAAAGTAAGGGGCGGCATCCTCTTGAATCCGATTCGCCTGCAGCTCCCACTCGGACGCACTCGCCCCCGATGCACCCGCGATTCCCATCCAGGTGAGAAGTACCGCAAAGATGAGTTGATGCGTTTTCAACGAGTCCGATCCTTCCTTGGGCTCTCTCACCGCCCAATGGATGGCCCTGCGAGCCTGTTTCTTGTTCTGCAAATCTCGTTCCCGAATTGGGCCAGCAAAAACTGTCCTAAGTATACGCGGTCCAAGAAGCTTTCTCTGTGATGCAAATCACCGGCAACTCGGGACGGAACTTCAATTCCCAATCTTGCCCAACTGGACCGGTGGCGCCAGGCCGCGACGCACGGCCCGCATCGCCAGCGCCTTTCGACCCAACCGCAGCAAGCTCTCGTCGGCTCCCACTGTCTCCAGTTGCTCAACTGGGAACCACGCCAAATCCGAGGACTCTTCACTCATGACCAAAGGCTGCCCGGCGGCCGCGATCAGGACAAAACGAAGATCATGGTGCTCGTGCTCCGGCTCGCCGGGCCGCGCCGGAATCCGGTGGATATCCACGTCCGCTGGGGTCAAAACAGCGGATGGCCGCTCTCCCTCCCGAACCGGTTCCAGCACATCGAATTCAGCCATCCCCGACTCTTCACGTGCCTCCCGCAAGGCCACCCGCAACGGACTTCCGTCCCCGTCTGCATGCCCTCCCAGTTGAAGCCAGCGCCCTAATTTCCGGTGGTGAGTGAGGAGAAAATGGTCCAAGTCGTGCGAGAAAATCCAGCTTGAGGCCGTGATGTGGCCCGGCCAACAGGCGCGCTGAAAACAGTCCTCACGTTCCATGACCAGATGTCGAACGCGGGTCACCATCGCCTGCTCTTCAGGGTGGCACTCCGCATAGACACTGAGGGCCTCAAGGACGCTCCTACGACTCACGGATCATTTGCTCCCAGCCTTCTGTCCCGTGTGGCGGCCTCGGACGATCCGGGCCGAGACCTCCGTCCAGCCTTCGACAAGCTCGCGTCCGCTCAACTTCGAGAAACCGGTTCGCGCATGGTGACAAACTCTTCTGCCGCCGTGGGGTGGATTCCAATCGTGGCGTCGAACTGATCCTTGGTGAGGCCGGCCTTCACCGCCACAGCGAACCCCTGCACGATCTCGCCGGCTTCATGACCCACCATATGCACCCCGAGAACCTGTTGGCTCTGCGAATCCACAACCAGCTTCATCATGCTTTTCGACTGCGAATTCGTGAGGGTCTGCTTGAGCGCACGGAAGGTCGAACGGTAGACATCGACTCGCCTCCCCCCTTCCCGTGCTTCCGATTCGGTCAAACCGACCGTGGCAGCGGGCGGCTGTGAAAAGACAGCGGCCGGAACAGCCTCATGCACAGGCTTCATGGGTTTGGCGTTGAACAAGGTATTCGCCAGACAAACGCCCTCATGCAAAGCCACGGGGGTCAAATTCATCCGATTCGTGACATCTCCGATCGCGTGAATGCTCGGCACCGAGGACTGCGAGTACTCATCGACGGCGACCGCCCCGACCGCATCCAACCGCACACCCGCATCTTCAAGGCCGATCCCCAAGCTATTGGGCCGACGTCCGGTCGCCGCGAGCACGCGTCCCGCTTCCAGTTCATTCCCGTCATCGAGGGTGGCTCGGAGCCCCTGCGAATGTCTCTCAATCCGCGCCACGTTTCGCCCGAAGCGCAGATCGATTCCAGCCTGCCTCATTTCTTCGGCCAGGTGGCTCCGGATGTCGTCATCGAATCCCCTCAGAAACAACGGGCCGCGATAGAGTTGAACTACGTCCACACCCAGCCCGCGAAAAATTCCGGCAAACTCGACGGCAATGTATCCCCCGCCCACGATCACGATTCGCTCGGGAAGTGAATCAAGATAGAACGCCTCCTCCGAGGTGATCGCGAGTTCGCCGCCCTCGATTTCCGGCGGCACGAAGGGCGTGCTTCCGGTCGCCACCAGAATATGCTGGGCCGTGCACCTTTTTCCATTCACCTCGACGGTGTGGGGGTCTTTGACGATCGCCCTTCCTTCGATTCGCTCAACGCCCGCTTGGTCGAGCAGTCTTCCGTACACTCCATTCAGACGTTCAATTTCCCGATCCTTGTGGGCAATGAGCGTGGGCCAATCAAATTGAGCCCCCTGAATCGACCAGCCATAACCGGAGGTCGCCTCATCTATTTCTTCTTGAAAGGCCGAGGCATAAACAAAGAGCTTTTTCGGGATGCACCCAATATTGACGCAGGTCCCTCCCAGAAAGCGTTCCTCGGCCACGGCCACCCGGGCCCCAAAAGAAGCGGCCAGGCGACTGGCCCGGACGCCTCCCGAACCCGCCCCAATGACGAACAAGTCGTAGTCGTAGTCGGACATATAAAATCGGGGCTCCCCAAGTCTATGACGATGGCCTATTGCTCTCTATGTGATCGAGCGTAACGAAGCCATCGAAGATCGGAAGGTCCCCGCACTGGTGGTCTCAGGTTTTTTGGGATCGGGCAAGACCACCCTCATCCGCCATATTCTGGCCGAGGCCACGCGGCGCGAGGTCAGAGTCGCTCTGGTGTCCAACGAACTCGGCGCACTCGGGGTCGACCGGGCGTTGCTCGGAGAAGGTGGTGAAGCCTACGTGGAGCTAGAGGGCGGATGCGTCTGCTGCGAGCTCTCGGATGACTTAATCCTCACGCTGCAAAACCTCTACGACAGTGTATCGCCGGACCGAATCGTTGTGGAGACCTCCGGAGTCGCCCTTCCCTGGGATACCCAGCTAAATTTCTGGCGTGATCCCGTTCGGAATTGGATCGGAGATGACATGGCGATCGTCGTTGTCAACGCCGAGCAACTTTGTGAAGGCCGTGACCTCGAAGGCACCTTTACGGATCAAGTGACCTCTGCCGACCTTCTGATCCTGAACAAAATTGACCTGGTCGACGAAGCGGGGCTCGCCCTGGCCCATAAGCGACTTCGGTCGATCGAACCGGAAGCTCCTGTGGTGACAGCGCAACACGGAGCGGTTGACGTAGCGCTTCTTTTTCCGCCCGATGCCGATCAAGTGGACCGAACCGGGACGATGCCCGAGGCCCGAAGTCATACACACGAACAATTTGAAACCGAGATTTGGATTCCACCAGACGGCATCAGCGCCGAACGTTTAGAGGCGGCCCTCGCTCAACCCGAGCTGCTTCGGGCCAAGGGTTTTGTCCGAACCGACCAAGGCCCCCGCCTCGTCCAAGTCGTCGGGCACCGGATCGAGCTCCACGAAATCGAATACACGCCTCCAGACGCACTCCAGGGCCGCGTGGTCCTCATCCGCAGAGCCGATCAATCACATACCTAAAAAGGGCAGTATCATTCGCCGGGTTAAACACATTTCGAATGGAAACGACCCATGAATGCCCACGCACCCTCCGCCGGGAAAGACTCGCCGACTCCGACCGGCCTCCAACTCACATCTCTTGATCCCGACTTCTGCGCAGACCCCTACCCGATCCTCCACAGACTTCGGGCTGAGGAACCCATTCATCGGGACGAAGTGCTCGGCCGCATTGTTTTCACCCGGCACGACGATGTGCGTTCAATCCTGTACGACTTGACACTCTGGACAGATCCCAGGAAATCCCGGCCCAATTCCTTCGTCGACCGGTTCCTGCGAGACGGTGACAACGAACCCTCCATGCTTCTGATGGATGAACCCGAACATAAACGGCTCCGGTCATTGGTCAGCGGATCCTTCACGCCTCGTGCCGTTGAAAGGTGGCGCCCTCGCGTTCGAGCCATCGCGGATCGCCTCGTCAATGGGCTGGAAGCGGGCCAGCACGACCTGATGGAATCCCTAGCCAAACCACTTCCGAGCGTGGTGATCGCGGAATTGCTGGGGGTGGATGCAAGTCGACATGACGACTTCAAAAACTGGTCCGATGGCTTAGTGGCCGTCGGATTCAACCCCAGCCCCACCGAAGAGGAGACTGCTCGAGGAGAGGAGAGTCGCAAGTGTTTGGAGGACTTTCTGCTGGGCGAAATTGACATGCGTCGGCGCAACCCCCAAGACGATCTTCTCAGCGAGTTGCTGCGGGCGCAGCAGGGTGACGACCGGCTGAGCGACTACGAGATCTTTCAACAGTGCCAACTTCTGCTTGTCGCGGGGAACGTGACGACAACCGATCTGATCGGAAATGGCGTCAAAGCACTGTCCGAGAATCCAGAGCAGCAGCAAATCCTTCGAGCGCAACCCGAGTTTCTCGCCAATGCTGTGGAGGAGACGCTGCGCTTCGACTCACCCGTCGTCAATTCCAGCCGCACGGCTTCGAGCGATTCCGAATTTGAGGGCACTGCGATCTTGAAGGGCGAGTCTCTCTCCGTTTCTCTCGCCGCCGCCAATCGGGACCCGGCGATCTATCCAGACCCGGATCGCTTCGATGTCACCCGGAAGGACACCCACCATCACGCCTTTGGAGGGGGGCGGCATCTTTGCCTCGGGGCACACCTCGCCCGCCTCGAAGCCCAAGAAACCTTCTCCGCTCTCATTCAGCGCTTTAGACGCCTCGAACCGGGTTCGAAGGGCCACCACTACGCGGCGATTCCCAGTTTCCGAGGCCTCAAGGAACTCTGGCTGGATTTTTTGCCTGCCTGAACCGAAACCCGGTCAGCCGTCCGATGAACGCCACTTGGTGATGCTCAACTCTGGACCCGCTTCGACCGCGATGGGCCCGACACGCGCTGGCGCGAGCGCGGGCCCCCGCCGCCCGCACGCTCTTCTTCTCGCTTGCGCTTTTCAGTCGCCGCCCAGGAACAGACCGGGCAATCCCGCAGATTGTGACCTCGGGCCCGACAGTGCTCCCGACCGAAAAAAATAATTGCCAAATGGAGCCAATTCCAATCGCTGCTCGAAAACAAGCGCTTAAGATCTCGTTCGGTCCCCTCGACGGACGCCCCTTTGGAGAGCCCCCAGCGAGCTGCCAGGCGGTGTATATGCGTGTCGACTGGAAAGGCGGGCACACCAAAAGCTTGAGCCATCACCACACTGGCTGTCTTATGCCCCACTCCGGGCAGCGCCTCAAGCGCCGCCATGTCCTGGGGAACCTGCGCCGCGTGCTCCTCGACCAAGATCCGAGACAGCGCTGAGATATTCCGGGCCTTACTTGGCGCCAGACCACAGGTTCGGATGAAGGACAGAATCTTGGGCACTGGGAGCTGGGCCATGGATCTCGGGTCTGCAGCAGCACGAAACAGCGCCGGCGTAACCTGATTGACACGCTCGTCGGTACATTGCGCCGAGAGGAGTACTGCAATCAGCAAGGTAAAGGGGTCCTGATGATCCAGGGGAATTGGAGGCTCGGGATAGAGCGCACGCAGGATTCTGCGGATTTCAAGGGCCTTCTCGGCTCGGGTCATGATATCGGAGAAGATAGCCAACCCTTCGGCCCCGCAGGCCCGCCACGGGGCCGGGTCCATTCCCAGCCCGGCGCGAACCCTCTACCATGCGGCAGGCCTCGGGGTCAAGACGCCGGGGCCCCGGAAGCGGGGCGCTCTCCGGATGACTTGAGAAGCTCATTCAGCCAGGGGAGCCGAACGCCGAAATGAACGCGCGACGGCCCCAATCTGACACTCCGATGGAATCCGACCGCGCCGAGATTTCGTTTGACATCGAATCCGTGACTTCACAAGGCGATACCCATGTGGGGCGTGTTCGTCGCATCAATCAAGACGACTACGGAGAGTGGCGAAACCCCAAGACGCAACGACATTTGATCTTCGTGGCCGATGGAATGGGCGGGCACCGCGGGGGGGAGGTCGCCAGCCAGATGGCCGTCGAAGAAGTCGGTTTAACTTTTAAAGCTAAAGCCGACCACGCTCCCCAAGACGTTCTGTCCGAGGCCTTTCAAAGAGCCAATCGCGCGATTTTCGAGCGAGCCCAAACCGATTCCTCTCTGAGCGGGATGGGGACGACAGGGGTCGCCCTTCTCCTCACGGGCAGTAGAAAAGCTTGGGTGGCCCACGTTGGCGATAGTCGCCTTTATCGCCTTCGGGGGGGCGAAATGGAGTTGCTGACCAGCGATCACTCCGTTGTCGGCGAATTGGTGCGCCGGGGTCAAATCACCCTCGAGGAGGCGCGCGTTCATCCGCAGAGCAATGAAATTCTTCGTGCGATCGGAACCCGCTTAAGCCTCCAGGTCGATCTCAAGGAAATCGATGTGCAACACGCCGATCGTTTTCTTCTGTGCAGCGACGGGCTGACGGGCATGCTGCCCGATCACGAAATCGAAGAGGTCCTCCGTTCCAAGTCGGTTCAGGCCGCCGTGACTGAGCTCATCGAATTCGCCAATGAGGCGGGAGGCTCCGACAATATCACCCTCGTGATTGCGGAGACCCCATCGACCTCCGCCGGCTCACGCCGACCCAGCGGGCCTGGGCCTGGGCCTGAGCCCGCCGTCAGCGGATCAGGCATTCGATGGCTTGTGCTCCTGGCCTTGATCGGCGGACTCCTTTTTCTGTTCCTCGGCGGCTCCGACCCGGGCAGCCCGTGAGCAAAAACGAACAGGGGCGCGACCCCGAAGACCAGTTCAATCGCGATTCCTGTCTGATCGAGACTCCATCGAGATGACGGAGCCGCCCGAGCAAGGGCCCCTGGGTTCGAACCCCCGCTCATCCCCACGGCTGATCGACTGCCTCCCCAAGCAAGCGCTGGCCGATGCAGCCGACATGCTCGAGCTGTTTTTAGGATGGGTTCATGAGCGAGGACTCACGCCTTACCCCGCGCAAGAGGAAGCCCTGCTCGAGCTGATGACCGGGCGACATGTCATTCTAAGTACCCCGACGGGTTCAGGCAAAAGTCTCGTGGCGCTGGGGCTTCACTTCAAGGCGATGTGCGAGTCACGGCGCTCGTTCTACACCGCCCCTATCAAAGCGTTGGTTAGCGAAAAATTTTTCGATCTCTGTGAACATTTCGGCGCAGAGAACGTGGGCATGCTGACGGGAGATGCCAGCCTCAACTGGAGCGCCCCGATTATCTGCTGCACGGCCGAAGTGCTCTCCAACATGTCGGTCGCTCAAGGGGAACGCTGCGATGCCCCCTATGTCGTAATGGATGAATTTCACTACTACGGCGACCGGGACCGCGGGACCGCTTGGCAGATTCCCCTCATCACTTTGCCTCAGACTCGTTTTTTACTGATGTCCGCCACATTAGGTGATACGCGGGACATCGAGAAAAGAATCGAAAAGCGGACGGGGATTGAAGTGTCTCGCGTCCACTCGGAAGACCGCCCTGTACCGTTGAGCTTCCGATATGTCGAAGATCCAATTCACGAGACCGTCGAGGACCTGCTCACGCATCAAGAGGCCCCCATTTACATCGTTCACTTCACCCAAAGGGAAGCGACCGAGCTCGCTCAAGCCCTGACCAGCGCAAAGATCATTGACCGAAAACGACGAGAAGCCATTCGCGAAGCCATCGGCGATTTTCGTTTCGATACGCCGTTCGGCCGAGACATGCGGCGGCTACTCCTCCACGGCATTGGCCTACACCACGCTGGTCTACTCCCCAAATACCGACTCCTATGCGAACGCATCGCGCAACAGGGTCTGCTCGCTGTGATTTGCGGGACGGACACATTGGGCGTCGGCGTCAATGTGCCAATTCGGACGGTTCTCTTTACAAAACTTTCAAAATTCGATGGGGAGAAGGTCTCTCTTCTCCGAGTCCGAGACTTCAAGCAAATTGCAGGGCGCGCGGGCCGCAAAGGCTTCGACGACCGAGGGACCGTGGTGGTGCAGGCCCCCGAACACGTCATCGAAAACAAACGAGCGGAACAAAGAGCACGGACCCAGACCCAGCGAAGGAAAAAGCTGAGAAAGAAGGCGCCCCCAAAAGGTTTCGTCGGCTGGGGGAAGGACACATTCGACAGGCTGGTCCACAGCCCACCCGAAACCCTTCGCTCCCGCTTTGTCATCCGCCACGGGTTGATCGTTGCATGCCTGCAAAGCGAAATTGGCCGCGGCGACGCGGGTCTCGGCTATCGGGCCTTGGCTGACTTGATCGACCTCTGTCACGAGTCCGATGAGCGGAAACGCCGCCTTCGTCGAGCCGCCGCGGCGCTCTTCCGATCGCTCTGGCGCGCAGACATCGTTGAACTGATGCGAGACCACGAAACCGGACGGGCGGGCGTACGCATTGCCCAAGAGCTTCAAGAAGATTTCTCGCTCCATCAGAGCTTGGCGCTCTATCTCGTCGATGCCGCCAATGCGCTTGATCGAACTTCCCCGGATTATGCCCTCGACCTCCTCAGCGTGACAGAGGCGATTCTCGACGACCCTCGTCCCATTCTCTATGCGCAAGAAAGGAAAGCTAAAGGAGAACTGATCGCCCGCTTGAAAGCGGAACGGGTCCCTTACGAAGAACGGATGGAAAAGCTCGAACAAGTCAGCTGGCCCAAACCCGGTGAGGAATTCATTCGCGGAACATTCGCTCTGTTTGCCGCCAGCCATCCCTGGGTAGGCAGCAGCGATATCCATCCTAAGGGGGTGGCTCGGGAGATCTACGAAACGTATTCGGATTGGGGCGACTACGTAAAGAGAATGGAAATAGCGCGGGTCGAGGGTCTGCTGCTGCGCTATCTCGGCCAAGTGCATGACACCCTCATCCGCACCATTCCGTCTACTTCGAGAACGGAAGAAATCGAGGAGATCGCCGCGTTTTTTCGCTCCATGGTCCTTCGGGTCGACTCGAGCCTTGTACAAGCTTGGGAGGACATGATCCGACCCGCGCAAGGCGTCCCCGCCGCACCCAACACTCCTCGAGAATACGACCTTGCCCTCGATGCTCGGGCGCTTCGTGCCAGAATTCGCAGCGAACTTCAACCCATTGTTCGGTCTCTCGCAGCCATGCGCTATGACGAAATCGCAGAGCTTCTCCACCCCACGAGTCGAGAGTTCTGGAAAGCGGCAAACCTAGAGGCTGCATTGCAACCGTTTTATGAGCGGTATGAGGCCATTCTCTACGATCCGCGGGCGCGGCAAGCCCATCTTTGCGTGATCAACGAAATTGAGCCCCGGGTTTGGCGGGTTCGGCAGGTTTTGCTCGACGACGCGGACGAGCGGCTTTTCGCCCTCGATGGAGAGGTCGACCTGCGAGGCGAAACGAATCCCGGAGAACCACTTCTTAGACTCAATAGCATCGGCGAATAGGCCGACAGGGTCAGGCTCTACTCTTGCTCGGAGTCGTAACGTCCCAACTCAGAATCGTATTCCGGAAACCCTACGATCTCTCGAAGCTGCTCAAAGGGCAATGGACCGTCAGGCGATTCCCCGATCCGAAGTGACTTGAGTGCATCCATCATTCCGCGAACCGCTGAGGACAAGAGCGTCAACGGATAGGCGGCAATCGAGAAACCGATTTCGTTCAATCGATTCGGCGACAGCATCGGCGTATCTCCACCCTCGACCATATTCGCCATCTTCACGCCCGTCACCTCGGCGCAGAAACGTTTCATTTCCGCCTCAGACTGGGGGGCCTCAAGAAAGAGAATATCTGCACCGAGATCAGCAAAGGCCCGAACTCGCCAGAGGGCCTCTTCAAAACCGTGTCCGAATCGCGCGTCGGTTCGAGCCATAATGAGCACATCAGCGCCTTCCTCTCTGGCATCCACAGCTGCTCGAATTCGCCGACAGGCCTCATCCCGGGAGACCACCTCTTTGCCTCGAGTGTGACCACACCGTTTGGGCGCCACTTGATCCTCGATCATCGCGCACGCAAAACCGGCCGCCGCATAACCTCGAACGGTCCGCTTGACATTGACCGGGTTCCCATATCCCGTGTCGGCATCGCCGATCACCGGAATCGAAACTGCATCACAAATCTGACGCCCCTGATCGACCATCTCGCCATAGGAGAGAAGCCCCGTATCCGGCAACCCCGCTCGGGCTGCCGATACCGCGAAGCCACTCATGAAGGTCAGTGGAAAACCGGCGCGCTCGATTAAACGCGCCGAAAGCGCGTCGAAACAGCAGGGCATCGTGAGCAAGCCCGGTGCGTCGAGCAAGTCACGTAGCCGCGCCCTCGGACTCGGGAGTCGAGATTGCAATCCAGCCGAATCACCCATTGGCGTATCAGATCCCCAAGTCACTCATCGCATCGGCAATGCGGCCCACCAAGCCCGTCAAGCTGGGATGAGCCACTTCAAAGCGTTCCAGTGCCGTGGACAACTGCTGCCGCAGCGATTCGGATCCGCTGCCTTCCGGCCGCTCAAGAGCGGCCCGGATTTCCGTCGCGGTTTGGCGGAGGGACTCACGGGCCGCGTCGCCTACCTCGGGCGCTTTTTCGAGAGCCTCGTGCAATTCATCTAGAATCGCCTTCAGCGATCGCTGATCGTGGGCCACCTGATTGTCTCCTTTTTAAATTCCAGCCCGGCCGGCACCTCGACCAGACCTGTAGAAACCATCTCTGCTCGGTCTTTGAGAGGACGTGATGCCTTAAGCCGAGTCGAATAGTTGGAATACTTCCTCGAAGGCCTTCATCTGATTTCCCTCAACCGAAGAGGGCACGAGAACCGGCGTTCGAATTCCGGATGCGTACCAATCATTCAAACCTTCCAAAACCTTATCCGGCGGCCCGAACAGTGTGCAGTCCGACAGCCAGGCATCACTCATCAAGGCCGGAATGCGTTGCCGGTCTCCGGCTTCAATCGCCTTCTCGATCGCCTCCATTTCTTCGACGTAACCCGCTTCTTTCCAGTAATTTCGATAATTGGGGAGCGTCACGTAAAAAGAAAGCGTTTTTCGATTCACGGAGGCCGCCGCCTTCTGATCCTCAGAAATCACCGTCGGAATCATGCAGCCTACGAAAAAATCGTCCCGCTGAGTCACGGAGGCCGGCAGAGCCTTCAGCGAATCCAGCATGTGTGAACGGGCTCCGTTCGCCCAGACGATTCCGTCCCCGATTTCCCCGCCCAAGGCGACCATTTTCTCGCGTAACGCAGCCAACACAATCGGAGATTGCTCACCCGTCCGAGGCGTGCCACGCCAGGCCTCAACAAAAGCACGGACATCGGCCAAGGGGCGCCCGGCCTGCAGCCCCATCTGATTGAGCAGAGGGGCATGGCTGACCCCCACACCGAAGCGAAACCGTCCCCCGGAAAGCTCATGAATCAAGGCCGTCGTCGCCGCGTAGTCACTCGGGGCCCGGGTGTAGAGATTCGCAATCGCCGTCCCAAAAGGAATTCGCTCGGTTTCAAGCGCCAAAGCTAGGCAGAGCCCGAGGTTGTCTCCAACGCTCGCACAGTAGAGGCCCGAGAAATTTCTCCGCTCGACCTCCCGGGCGATTTCCAAAGCAGCCCGGCGCTTGCGGGGGACCGCCGCCAAAGCGAGGGCCGGCTTCTGCAATTCTGGCATGGAATCTCCTCCACTTTTTGTCGATTGCCCTCGGGGGGCGGCGGTCGAACGGCTTCCCCTAAGAACCGATTGCTCAGACTAGCCAGTTTATCGGGCCCCCTCACCTTGAGCGTCCACGCCACCCCGAGTGCCCTTCGCGAGGCAGGCCTGCCCAGACAGCGTGCAGAGGCTCGCTCAGATCGGGTCCCATTCGTCGCCAGATGGGCCTAAATCTGCCCATCTGGGCTCTATTGAGCACTTTCCGGAGAGCGAATGCTTTGGCACGACCATTGCTCTTAGGAGGGCCGTCGGAGCGGACGGTTCCGACGTGAGTTCCATGCCAAAAAAAACAGGAAGCCAAACTCGGATGAACGCCAAGCCGCGGGGATGCGAGGCGCCGAGCCCAAGCGCATCCAGCGCTTCCATCAAGAAACCCTCTACCCCGTTGGAGACCCATCGATGATTTCGAAGCTAGCCCTGACTGCCCTAACGGTGGCCGTTGCGCTGCCCGGCGTGGCCTTTGCCGAGGAGGGCGTGAGTCCCGGCCTTTTTACCGCCAACAATATCTGGATGATGATGGCCGCAGCCCTCGTCTTCATCATGCACCTCGGTTTCGCGATGGTCGAAACCGGACTGACCCGCGCCAAGAACTCTGTGAACATCCTGTTCAAGAACACCTTCATCATCTGCGCGGGAATCCTGACCTACTACCTCTGTGGATTCAATCTGATGTATCCCGGTTTTGCCGAAGGCAGCGCAGGGATCTTTGGTTTCGCAGGCTTCGGCCTGGGGGCCGGATTCGACCCGGCCTCGAATACGCCGGCCTATGCAGACGGAGGTTACACCTACTGGACTGACTTCCTCTTTCAAGCCATGTTTGCCGCCACGGCTGCAACCATTGTTTCAGGAGCCGTGGCCGAACGAATCAAGCTAAACGCTTTCATGATTTTCTCGGCGATTTTCGTCGGGGTCGTCTACACCATTGCCGGTTCCTGGAAGTGGGGCGGTGGCTGGCTAGACGCGATGGGCTTCTACGATTTTGCCGGCTCGACCCTGGTCCACTCCGTTGGGGGATGGGGCGCTCTGATGGGAATCCTCTTCCTCGGACCTCGCCTCGGTAAATACGGCAAGGATGGCAGCATGACACCCATCCCCGGCAGCAGCATGCCCTCCGCAACCATCGGCGTGTTTCTACTCTGGCTGGGATGGTTTGGCTTCAACGGCGGCTCGGTCCTTTCGGGAGATCCCGCCCTCACCTCTTTCGTCCTCGTGACCACCTGCTTGGCGGCGGCCGCGGGCGGCCTCGGCGCCATGGTGGCGTACTCCTTCGTCTCATCGAAGCCCGACCTCTCGATGGCTCTGAACGGTATTCTGGCTGGATTGGTGGGCATCACTGCGGGGGCCGACGTCATCAACCCCATTTTCGCCATCTTGGTTGGAGCCATCGCGGGTGGACTGGTCGTCTTTTCGGTCATCGCTTTCGACAAGATCAAGATCGACGATCCGGTCGGGGCGACTTCGGTTCACTTGACCTGCGGCATCTGGGGCACCCTGGCTGTCGGAATCTTTTCGACCAACCCCGAGCACAGCTTCCTCACGCAGTTGATTGGTGTGGTGGCCTACGGCGCCTTCACGATCGTCTGCGCTGGGGCCCTGTTCGGAATCCTGAAGGCCACGATCGGCCTGAGAGTCAGCGAGGAAGAAGAAATCGAGGGGCTGGATCTCGGTGAACACGGAATGCACGCCTACGACGTAGCTCCGAGCACCGGACCCTTTGAAGATGCTCACCTACGCGGCGCTTCAGCACCGATGTCCTCGGCCACTCTCGCGACCACAGAAAGCTGATTCGGAACCACCCGGGAAGGTCTGATTCAACACGAATCAGCTTCCCGGGTCTCTCCGAGTCAACTCAAGGGGATCAGTCAACGCAGCACCTCGAACATCGCGCACACCGCGCGGAAGATGGAGAACCCCATGAAAAAGATCGAAGCCATCATAAAGCCCTTCAAGCTCGACGAAGCCAAAGAGGCCCTCAGCGGAATTGGGATCCAAGGACTGACCGTAAGCGAGGTCAAGGGATTCGGAAGGCAAAAAGGACACACAGAGCTCTACCGCGGAGCCGAGTACGTCGTCGACTTCCTGCCGAAAATCAAACTGGAAATCGTGGTGGCGGACGAACTGGCTGAAAAGGTTGCCCTGACCCTGCAGGAGGCCTGCCAGACCGGACGAATTGGAGACGGGAAAATTTTCGTTCTTCCCGTCGACGATGCTTTACGCATCAGGACGGGAGAGCGAGGAGAACTCGCCGTCAGCACCCAATAATCCACCGTTTCAGACAGACAGCGTGGCCACGCGGCCGATCGGATCCCCTCCGGTCGGCCGCTTTCGCATTTGGAGAAGGCCGCCCGCGGCCTTAGGGCTCAATGACCACCTTGCCTACGGTTCGACGCGTCGCGAGCGCTGCGAGGGCAGCACCGGCTTCGGAGAGGGCATACCGTTGTTGAATCAGTGGCGTGAGGCGGCCCTCATCGTATAAACGCATCAGGTCCTCGAAAATGCCTTGGACCGTGGCCGGCTCTTTCTCTCCGTAAACCGGCCAGTGCAATCCCACCACTGCGATGTTCTTGAGCAGGATGCGGTTGGCTCGGATTTCGGGAATCGTTCCCCCTGCAAAACCCACAACAATCAGACGACCCTTCCAAGCGATGCATCGGAGCGATGCGTCCGTTGTTTCTCCCCCAACGGAGTCGTAGATCACATCCGCCCCGCGACCCTCGGTCGCTTCCAACACCTTAGAGGTGAAATCCTCTCGGCGATAATCGATCAGGACCTCTGCCCCGGCCGCTCGGGCGATCTCAAGTTTTTCGGCCCCACCGGCCGTCGCAATGACTCGAGCCCCGAGCGCTCGACCAATCTGGACCGCAGCGAGTCCAACGCCCCCGGCCGCGGCATGAACCAGAAGCGTCTCACCTGGACGCAGTCCAGCGCGATCGACTAGGGCCGCGTGCGATGTCGGGTAGACCACGGGCATGGCCGCGGCCTGTTCAAAAGGCATCGCGTCGGGAATGAGATGGACATTCCGGCGATCCACAGCCACTCGTTCCGCAAACGCCCCCAAATGCGTGTACGCCATCACCCGGTCACCCGGCTTGAGGTCATCGATACCCGTGCCTACCTCGGCCACCACACCGGCGGCCTCTCGGCCGGGAATGAAGGGGAGCGGGGGCTTTTCCTGATAACGACCTTGCAACATCAGGACATCGGAAAAATTGCAACCGGCCGCACGCACTTTAATCAAAACCTGACCGGGCTGGACCGGAGGAGCCGGCACCACCCTCTCGAGCAGGGACTCCGGCTCCATCAATTTTTCAACAACAGCGGCTCTCATGACAGACAAAAACCCAGTCCTGCAAGGAAGAGCGGGACGATAGCAGCCCCCCCAATCAGGATCGGCACGCGAGACGAGAGGAGAGGAGCCCGATACACTCTCAGCGTTCGAGGCTGATGAGTAAGCGGACAAACCATCGATCTAAATAAAGAGGGACCTATGGGCCCAGTCCGGCCAGTAATAACCCGATCTGTTTGCCTTGCCCTCGGAACCCTGATGCTCTTCATGACCCTCGGCTGCCAGCATCGGGGCCCACGGGGTGTTGCACTGGCCGACCTCAAGCCCAATGAGACCCGGCCGTTGTTTTGGCGGATCGAAAGCGGTCGCGGAGCCGATCTCTACATTCTCAGCGACCCCAACGCAGGCGGCCCCCCGGGAGGATGGTCCTATCCGCCTGCAATCGTGCAAGCCTTCGAGAGCGCTCAAGCACTCGTGGTCCAAGTGGACCCCGATGAACTGGCCGGCGATCAAACCCAGGCCCTCATCGCGGCATACGGCACTCTCCCTCCTGGCCAGTCACTCCAAAAAGAGCTGCCCGCCGACTTCTGGGCCAAGCTAAAACCGCAGCTTGAAAGGGCCGGTCTGCCGATTCCCTACGTCGACCGAATGCAACCCTGGCTTGTTGAATTGCTATTACAGGTGGAGGCCATGAGACGACTTGGCTTCTCACCGCGAAACGGCGTAAACGAAAGCTTCATCGCACAAATCGGGGATCGAAGCATCATCGGATTAGAAAGCATCAAATTTCAAATTTCTTTGCTGATCCGAATACCCCTGAAAGTCCAAAGCGAGGGCTTACGACACACATTGACCCACTTCGAAAATTTTGAGGATAGAGTTCAATCCGTGGTCCAAGCCTGGCGGCGGGGAGACGAGCAACTGCTCGCTCAGCTGTTTTCGATTGACGGAAGCGCAGACCCATCTGAAAAAACCTTTTTGGAGGTCTTCACCTTTCGACGCAGCCAGAGCATGGCGGAGCAACTGGGTGTCTTGCTTGAAGCGGAACAACACGAGGGAGAGCGCGTGTTTGTCGTGATGGACATTCAATTTCTCTTGGGCAAGCAAGGGATCCCAGCGCTGCTCCAGAAAAAGGGCTACGCGGTCAAACTCTATTCGCCGTCGGCTCTCTTGCATGCCCTGCCTGGAGGCTGAGATGCAAACCATCGATGACAGCGTTTATCTCTCGCCCACGGCCCAAATATACGGTCAGGTTCAAATCGGCGCTGGTTCTTCTGTGTGGCCCAACGCTGTGATCCGCTCTGAAGCACAGGATGTGCAAATCGGCGAATACACGAACATCCAAGATTTCGTGATGATTCACGTGGGCTACGACGCCCCGACTCGAGTCGGTGACTTCTGTTCGATTACACATCACGCCACCCTCCACGGCTGCACAATCGGAGACCAATGCCTGATTGGAATTCAAGCCACAGTCATGGATGGGGCCGTGATCGGAGCAGGCTCAATCGTGGCCGGGGGCGCTTTCATCACTGAGGGCAGCGAATTCCCTGAATGCTCGATCATTGCTGGCATTCCAGCTCGCTGCATCAAGCAGCGAGACAATCGCCGCGCCAACCGCATCAATGCGTGGCAATACCACAGGAACGCGCAGGCCTATCGAGCGGGCAACCACCGTGCTTGGACGGGTGCCGCGTACCAAAGCTGGATGAGGGCGCTTCGCGAGGAAGTCAACCAAGATCGCGACCTGATGCGGCTCCAAAAATCCATTCCGGGGTCAGAACCCCAAAAAGGCTAGGACCTAGCCGAAAGTCCTCGGAACAGTAGATCGACTCCAGCTTGGATATTGGCTCGGCAAGCCTCGGCATCGACGAGACCGTTAGCCCAAGCCAGCCGCGACCCTTGGGTCAGATGGAAGATCACCCGGGCGGCCTCTAGGACGTCGACATCCCGGGCCAAATCTTTTCTCATCCGACCTCGTTGCAGGATCTCGAGGAGCAGACCAATGGTTCGGTCGTTCAAGGCCAATGCCTGCCGAGCGACCCTCGCTTCCGTCTTTGTCACCGCTCGAAGTGCGATCATGGTCAAATCGCGATTGGCAATCAGCAGCGCATCTTGGTGGTCCAAAAAAGCGCGGACTCGATCGTTGGTCGGTGCATTTCGATCGTCGCTTTCGCGAAAAAGCCGCCACGCCTCATCCTGGAGCAGGCTCAATTCGTCGATCAGCAGCTCTTCTTTGCTGCGAACGTGGCGATAGATCGAACTCGCCCCCATGCCAGCCCGCTCAGCAATGGCGCGCAACGTCGCGTTGTCGAATCCGCGCTCGTCGAAAAGCGCGCGGGCGGCCTCCCGAATGCGTGCGCGACTACGTCGCCCTCGCGCGAGCCGACCATCGTCAGCCCGTAGCCGCGGTGGCGCCGATGAGGGGCGGCGAGATCCCGAAGAAGATCCCGACCGACCCACGAGGCCCCCCGCCCTCGTGTCGCCCGTAGACGCCATAGCGGACAAGCTTCGCATACGCGCTGGTCCATTCGCCACTCCCCCAACCCGGGAGCCCTTAAAAATACGGACGCCACAGACGTCAGCGGTCAGGGGAAACGGACACGCCGTCCGCTTGCCCGAATCACGGCGGGTTCCCTCCGACCCAGTCCGGGGCCGCAATGGATGGAGGACGGGGGTTCGTCAGAGCAACGATGACCTGCAACCGCCGCGTCCAAAAAAGATCAAGAACGTGCAATCCAAGGGATTCCTGCGGCCCGCGGGGAACCCGGACCGAGGAGCCTCTGTTGAATCCGTCTTTCAGAGGAGACTTGAGGGGTCTTCCAAGCACTCACGAATGCCCCCCATGGTAATGGCGGCATACATACCATCGGCCACACGTTCATCGTAGCTGTACTTGACTTCGACGGTTCGAGCCCCGTCGGCACGCACGCGGATTCGACCGAGCGTCGCAAAAATGCTGCACGTCCCGTATTCCCAAAGATGATGATAAGCCGCATCCAGTCCGACCGACCCAAGGTTGGCCACGAAAACCGACGAGAACATCGGATCCGTTTCAACCATCGCCCGCGGGAGCAGCCCCCAGCGGTCCCCCAGTCGAAGAAGATTCATCCCCAACCTAAGCAATCCACCCGGAAGACGAAGCGCCAACCCAACCTCCTTGTCGGCCGTGCTCTGTCGCCCCGCGCGGCGGGATAGCAACTCATCATGCAGCGCATCCACCATTTCACTCAAGCCTTCCGATCGCTCGAAAGCGCGCTTCACGGTCAGAACAGGGGCACCATCGGCCAGCTCCTGCTTGGCACTAAACGTGATCCAAACCCCGCGTCGCTGCCAAACCCTCCCTCCGGAGACAAATCGATTGACCCAGGGTCGGTCGTGCAAGGCGATCGATAGACTCCGCAAAAAAAGATGAAAAAGGGTCATCGGCCGATCCTTGTGGCGTGATGAATTCTGCGCCTCAAGGAAATCCAGCGCGGCGTCAATTTCGATTTCGGTGCTGTAGTAGACAAGGGAAGCGTTTCGTCGCGGAGACAAGAACGGCATAAAGCGACGTGTCGTCGATAGGTCGCTTACCCGGTCCCCGTCCGATCGATGACCCAGCATAAATTTGCTCGCTTCCGCCCCGTTATCGGGACAGCCTCTATAGAGTGACAGCTTCAACGTTTCGCGACACCACCCACGCCGGAATCATCGGGCGGGCCGCCAGAGGCGCAGAATCGAAACCCCAAACAGCTTTGCGCTCCCGGTCTGCGTGAAACCGAATCCAGAATAGAAGGAAAGCAGCTCCGGGCGATCGGTTTCCACATAAGCGGGCCAACCTTGTCGGTCGACGCCCTTGATCCAATGAGAGACCAGTGAGGCACCGTGTCCCCGACCCTGCTGATCCGGCCGGATGCCGACCAACGAAAGGTAACAATGAGGCTCAACCGGGTGGCTCTCCCGGAGGGCTTCAAACACCTCTCCCCAACGGCGAGCCGTGCGCCAACCCTGACCCATCAGAAGGCGGATCTGCTCGGCCCAAGGCGGAGGGGGCAAGGGCCAGCCTCCGGGCTCCATCGCGATCAGCCCGCCCACCGGCGACTCGGCTTCCCCCCCGCCGCCCCCCGGCGCGATGAGCACCACCCCAGTAGGTGCCGCCGCGGCCAGGCTCGCCCGCATGCCCGCCCGGTTCGCGCGCAATCGTTGTTCTTCCGATCCACCGATTACAGCCCGATTGAGGGGGTTATCACGAAATGCCCGAGCAAGCGCTTCCACCACGGCTGGGCGGTCAATTCCCTCGGGATCGAGCAGTCTCGGATCGAGCATGGCCTCAGTCTAACCCCAAGCTCTTGATCAAAACCCCTTGGCCGGAGGGCCGAGTGAAACCCAAGCGGGTCGCTGAATCGCCTCCTCGAAGAGTCCCAGCGGGGAAAACGAGCGAACGGGTTACACTTTCAGTGCGCTCCAGCCGAAAAATCGGAAGGGGATGAGCGTGTCCGAAAAAAATCCAATCATCTGCCGACTCCGGCACGAGACCGACGATTCCGAGGACAACCGGTATTTCGTTCTCGGCGAAAAGCCGCTCACCCTTGGGCGCTCCTCGGAGTGCGATCTCGTGGTCGATCACGAAAGTGTTTCGCGCGTTCATGCTCGTTTCCGGCGTGACGGACTCGGCTGGATGATCGAGGATCTCGGAAGCAAGAACGGAATCCGAGTCAACACACTCCGGGTCGATTCCCAACCTATCAGGGATGGCGACCGCATCGATCTGGGTTCGGCTCGAATCGACGTCGAGATCGGACCCGAAAGCACAATCAATCGATCGGCCCGTGTCGTCATTTCAGATCGGGCTGCCCCGGCGCTGCATACCGAAGTGCTCGAACTCTCGGAACTCTCCTCTCTTCTCGCAGGCGGGGGAAGCCCTGACTCTCTGCGCTCCGATACATCCATTTCGCAGCAGGATGCCGAGGCTTCTCGCGTCAACCCACGCGAAGGCGCGAGCCACCTCTTGGGCATCGTCAGTGAAGCCGCGGAGGCCCTGATCTCTTGCGACACCCTCGATGAGACCCTAGAGAGGATTCTCTCATTGGTCTTCGGAAACGTGTCCGCCGAGCGAGGACTGATCTGCCTCTACGACGAGAAAACTCGGCGAACCGAACCGAAGGTAATGCGAACCCTTGACGGGATCCCCGAGACGCCCATCAACATCAGCAGCAACATCGTTCGTCACGTTTTAGAAAAGAAACAGGCTTTGATCGTCAGCGACACCCAAAGCGACGAGCGTTTCGGGACAGCTGAGAGCGTCGTCATGATGCAGATCCGGTCCGTCATGTGTGCTCCCCTGTACCGCGAGGGGCGGACCGCGGGCTTCATCTATGCGGACCGCCAGACGAGTACGGCCCCTTTCTCACTGCCGGACCTCCACGTCCTGAGCGCCCTCGCCATGCTCTCTGCTGTCGCCATCGAAACTGCAGCGCTTCGCGACAGCATTCGGCATGAACAAGAACTCAGGGCCCGGCTCGCGCGATACAGCTCCCCCGCGGTAGTTGACGAAATCCTGAGGGCCTCCGCGCCCGCGGTTCAGCAGATGAATGCGGATGAGCGAGACGTTACGGTCCTCTTCGCCGACCTGAAGGGCTTCACCAGCATGGCGGAGGACATGCGCTCAGCGGAAGTGATTCGGATCCTCAACCGAGTCTTCGAGCGACTCACGGGGATCGTCTTTGATCTCAACGGAACCCTCGACAAATTCAGGGGAGACGGAATGATGGCCTTTTTTGGCGCTCCCCTCTCGATGCCCGACCATGCTTCTCGTGCAGTCGAAGCCGCTCTCCGAATGCAAGAGGGACTCAGCGATCTAAACAAGCGGAATAAAAGCCTTCGCGATCTGCGAATGCGAATCGGAATCAACTCGGGTCCGGTGGTCGTCGGAGACATCGGCTCACCAGACCGCAAGGACTACACGGTCATCGGAGACGTCGTCAACATTGCAAGCCGCCTTGAAGCTTCGGTCGCAGAATCTGAACAGGTCGTCGTGGGCAAAGAAACCTGGGCCCGAGTGCAGGACGAATTCGTGGCTCGTGCGCTTCCGCCCGTTCGACTCAAGGGCAAGCAAAGAGGCGAGGAACCCTATTTAATCCTCGGTCGCCGATAGTCACGCCTTCAGCTCGACGATCTCCCTATCCGACTGAGCGCATTCTTCAGACTGCGGGGGCCATCCTGTTCAAGAATGTCGCCGTGCGCCAGCACGATCCGATTAAAATCCCATTCCAGCACATGCTCGAAAGAGCGTCGGGCCGCAGCGGTGTCCCGAGTCAGAAAACGGATCAGCCGAGAGATGGAGACACCACCCAGAACGCCCGTCACAGAGAAGAACAAGCGGGCTCCAATCGATTCTGGACGACCGACATTGAAAACCCAATCCGTCAAAATCAGCGTACGACTTGATCCGTGTCTGAAAGCCACTTCGCCCAGCCGAGGGCTCCCTTCGATCAAACACTGGTCGATCTCCCCCGCCCAGCCTGGTTCCGCCTCTCCACGGAGTTCAGCAGCCCCAGCCAGGTCTTTGCGTTTCGCCGCCAAGCCCGGGGCCAAGTAAAGCTTGGCCGAGGGCCAAGCGGCGCAGTTCTCGGAAACAAAGAGATGGTGAAAGGTGTTGGGAGCCACGAGGAAACGAACGGGCCCGAGGCGATTAATCTCCTGGGTCAAATCTTCCGTCAAAGGGCCCGGAGAGTGCACCCAGAGGCCACCCTCTGCGAGGCGGATCAGAGTTGTACGCGTTCCAATCCGGACGCCCGGTCCAAGCTTGAAATCGGGATGGTCGATCACCCAGATTTCCGAATCCAATTGACGTATCATCGTGATGTCCCTTCTGCCTGATCGACTATGCGCGTTGTGTCGCGACCCGTGCAAAAATCTAAACTACGCCTGGCCCGCAATATAGGTGCTCCCGAGACGAAACGAATGAGTGAAAATTCCAACATTGCGGAACGCTTCACAAAGGTGCTGACACCGAACTACCGCGCACCCGCAATTGCCATCATTCGGGGTGAGGGCTGCAAGCTTTACGATGCAGAGGGTCGAGAATATCTGGACATGATGGGCGGAATCGCCACGGTGGTCCTCGGTCACTGTCACCCTCGAATCGTTTCGGCCCTCGAAAACCAAGCCCACCTTCTCTGGCATACCTCAAATCTCTTTGCTTCGACGCCCCAGATCGAACTCGCCGAAATCCTGGTCGCTCGATCCTTCGCCGATCGAGTGTTTTTTGCCAACTCGGGCGCTGAGGCGAACGAAGCTGCGCTCAAACTCGCCCGACTCTACCACCGAGAACACGGACGAGATCGATACGAGATCATCGCTTTTGAGGGCGGCTTCCACGGAAGGACGCTTTTTACGGTGAGTGCAACGGGCACACCGGCCTACTGGAAAGGCTTTGAACCCATGGTCCCGGGTGTGCACCACGCACCCTTCGGAGACGCCGAAGCTGTCCGGGCGCTCTGCTCCGAGCGAACGGCGGCAATTATCATCGAACCGATCCAAGGAGAAAGCGGAGTCAGGCCTGCACCGGCAGGCTTTCTCGCGGAGCTTCGTGAAATCGCCGACGAAAACGGCTGCCTCTTGATCGTCGACGAAGTACAAACTGGTATGGGTCGAACGGGCACTTTTTTCGCCCATGAGCCGAGCGGAGTCACGCCGGACATCGTTACGGTGGCCAAAGCTTTGGGCAACGGAATTCCAATCGGCGCCATGCTCACTCGGGAAAAAGTCGCGAAAGTCTTAGGCCCCGGCACCCACGGTTCGACGTTTGGTGGTAACCCGTTAGCCGCGGCCTGCGCCAAAGCCGTAATGGACGAACTCTTCTCCGGCGGCATTCTGGAAAGCTCGCGTGAAGTGGGCCTCTTTCTCGGAGCTCAGCTCGAAGCCATGCAGGAGCGCCTCAGCGAGGACAAGGTGGTCGACGTACGAGGCATCGGCCACCTCCGCGCGGTTGAGCTGCCCGTCCCCGCCGCGCCGATCATCGACCGGTGCCGGGAGCGAGGCTTACTGGTGATCGGCGCTGGAGAACGGAATATCCGCCTGGCTCCACCGCTGGTGATCCGTCCAGAGGAAGTCGAAGCCGGGATCGAGATTCTAGAGGAGGCCATCCGAGCCGACTAGCCCTCGTCAAGACGACGCTTTCCCTCCTGCTCTCGCCCCTCGACTATTTCCCGGTCCATCGCGGCGGGCGTTTCTCGGCGAAAGCACGCGGCCCCTCGATAAAGTCCTGACTCCGCGCCATCGCACTGAGCTGGTCGTACCTTCCCGACATCGCAGCCTCGAGGCCGCCCGCTTCTAGGCCCTGCATAGCCGCTTGCTTGCTGCCGCGGACGGAGAGCGGAGCGCACTCGACGATCTGATCGGCCCAGCGGCGCGCCGAGGACATCAACTCTTCCTGGGCTACCACTTCGTTGACAAAGCCCAGTTCGAGCCCTTCGGCGGCGCCGACTCGGCGACCGGTCAACAACATGCCCATCGCCCGCTTCAAACCGATCTGCCGGGGCAGACGATGTACCCCTCCCGCCAACGCTGCCAGACCCACCCTAGGCTCTGGGAGAGCAAAGATGGCGTTCTCTGAGGCAATAATCAGATCGCAGGCCAGTGCGATTTCAAAACCTCCGCCCATCGCAACGCCATTGACTGCCGCAATCACCGGCTTCGTATTGTCGAAACGCGAGGTCAGGCCTGCAAATCCCGTCTTGGGCGTTTGAACCGCAGCGCCTCCTTCTTCGGCCTGAAACCGGAGATCGTTTCCCGCAGAAAAAGCGCGATCGCCGGCTCCGGTGATGACAGCCACCCACAGGTCATCGTCCTCGACAAAAGCATCGAAAACCGCGGCAATTTCGGCATTGGCCGGAGGATGAAGGGCATTCATGCGCTCGGGACGATTAATCGTCACCGTGAGAATAGGACCCTCTTGATGCGTCTCACAGAACTCGGGCACTTTCAGACTCCTTCTCCGTCCAGTCGGGAAGAAGCGAGTCTAGAACGCCCAGCACCTCGATGCGATCACGAGCCCTCTTTTGGATTCCGCGCGAAGTTGATCTCAACGCAGCAAGGGCAAACGACTCCAGCGAAGGCAGTCACTCTCCGCCGATTTTCTCACCCCAGACAAAGCGGGCCGGACGCCCCACCAGTGCCTGAAAAGGCACGCCGATGTCCTGAGGCCGGGTGACCGCCACAATCGGCAGAGATGCAACAAAGGCGCAAACCCCACCCACGAAGGTCACAACTCCCAAGGGTTTCATCACGAAGGTATCGAAAACAACTGGCGTCGATGCTTCTTCCGGGGTTTCCCCTCCCAGGTCAGACGCCATGGCCGGCAGCACGGCAAAACAAAGCATGAGGATCGCGACCAGCGACCCGCGAAAGATTTGGGGCATTCGAATGGGCATAACGGAGGGGCCTCCTGAATGAAATCGACCCCGTTGTCATCGGTCAGACGGCCGCGATCCTGAATAACACAAGCCTGACCCCATGGATGCCGTGCCATAGCGATACAAATTTATGCCCTGATGAGAACCCGACGACTCGGGCCATCAGGCAAAGCGCTGTTCGAGGTACCGAATGATGTCCGCCGACTCGGGCATCCAAGTCACATCACCCCCGGGCTTCACGATCCGAAGCACCGGGACCGTCCTTCGACCGGTGGCCTCGATCAATTCAGACAACCGATTTGGATCCTCAAGCGTATCTCGGATCTCGACAGAAACGTCCAGACGATCAAGAGCCGAACGTACCCGGGCACAGTACGGACAGGCGTCAAACTGGTAAAGAGAGAGGTCTTCGATCATGTTTTTCCATCGCTGAGGGGGGATCTAAAGCCGAGGTGCCGCGCTGAGCCTCACAAGTTAGCAACCCCTGGCGGAGCAAGCCGTCGAGCGGCTCTGCCGGGTTGCGGCGGCCCGTCGAGCGACCGGAGAAGACCCTGAATCGGTCAATTTCAAGCGATCGTTTTCATTGCCTTTTCTGGACTGCCAGCCGAACCTCACCCATTTAAGCCGGACTCTTGTCGACCCAAGAGAACGGCTCAGCCTAAACCCATCTTCCGCGCAATAATGACCTTCATGATCTCGTTGGTTCCGGCATAAATCGACTGCACGGCAGCATCTCGGTAGTCCTGCGAGATCGGGTACTCGTCCATGAATCCGTAGCCTCCGAAAAGTTGAAGACACTCTCCAGCCACCTTTTTCTGCAGATCGCTAGCCCACCACTTGGCCATACTGACCTCTTTCACAATTTCTTCGCCCTTAACGTGGGCCGCCAGCAATCGGTCAATGAAGGCCTGGCCAATCTCAATCTCGCTCGCGAGCTCAGCCAATTTGAACTGCGTGTTTTGAAAAGCGGCGATCGGTTTCCCGAATGCTTTCCGTTCTCGAACGTATTCGATCGTATCGTCAAGAGATCGCTTCGCCGAGGCGATCGAGCCCACCCCAATGCAGAGACGTTCCTGTTGAAGTTTCTCCATCAGCATTTTAAAACCCTGTCCTTCCTGACCGAGTAAATTTCTTGCAGGAACCCGGCAATCGCGGAAGAACAACTCGCTCGTATCCTGACCCTTCAGCCCGATTTTTTCGAGATTCCGACCCCGCTCGAAGCCGGGCGTCCCCGCCTCGACCAAAATCAAACTGATTCCGCGGTGCGGTGGATCAGCGGCCGGCTCTGTTTTGGCCACAACGATGACCAGGTCGGCATTTTGACCATTGGAAATAAAGGTCTTGGATCCATCCAGCACATATTCGTCACCCTGCCGAATCGCCCGGGTCTGCACATTGGCGAGGTCTGAACCGGTGCCGGGCTCGGTCATCGCGATGGCAAGCAGACATTCGCCCCCGATTGCAGGGACCAGAAACTGCTCTTTTTGCGCCTCGGTCCCATAGGTCGTGAGATACGGCATGCAGATGTCCGAGTGAAGGGACATTTGCAATGCATGGGCCCTGGCATACGCAAGCTCCTCCATCACAATCGCGTCGAAGAGAAAGTCGACGCCTCCGCCTCCGTATTTCTCCGGCGCGTGAGCCCCCAAAAAACCAGCAGAGCCCATTTTTCGCCACGCCGCCTTGTCGCTGAGTCCACGGGCGTTCCACTCATCGAGATGGGGAACCAGTTCCGCTTGCACGAAGCGGCGACACTCCGCTCGAAAGTGGTCGTGTTCGTCTGTAAAGATGTCTCTCTTCATGGCGGCTCCTCATCGGGCCCATACGCACCATCGTCAACCGGGCCACCTATTCAAAATAGCTCCTCGGCGGACCTCGGGGCACCGGCTTAGGGAAGGCTGCTAGTTTCAGGCCCATGATGGTTCGGATCCGAGACGTCGAAATCGGCGAGGGCGCTCCTCTCGTCTTAATCGCTGGGCTTAACGTAATCGAGAACGAAGATCGCACGGTCCAATGCGCCGAGCAGATCCGGCAAATCGCCCTCCGGTCGGGCATCCCGATCATCTTCAAGGCTTCCTTTGACAAGGCCAATCGAACACAGGTGGACGCCTATCGGGGGCCTGGCCTCGATGAAGGCCTTCGAATTCTCGAAACGGTCCGCGATCAATCCGGCCTCCCAATCATCACGGATGTCCATGAGCCGTCCCAAGCTGGCCCGGTAGCCGAAGTGGTGGATTGCCTTCAAATCCCCGCCATGCTGTGTCGCCAGACAGATCTGATTCGCGCGTGTTCTGAAACGAGCCTCCCGCTGAATCTGAAGAAGGGCCAGTTCATCGCCCCGGGCGACATGGCTCACGCCATCGACAAAACGCGCCATTTCGGAGCCGCCGGTGCCTTCGTGACCGAACGAGGAACACAGTTTGGGCATCGGAATCTCGTCGTGGACATGAGGGGCCTCGTCGAGATGCGGTCCTTTGCCCCAGTTTGCTTTGACGCCACTCACTCTGTCCAAAAGCCGGGGGCCGCTGAAGGGGCGTCGGGGGGCGATCGAACTTTGGTCGCACCGCTCGCCCGCGCCGCAGTGGGCGTCGGAATCGATGCCCTTTTTATCGAAATCCATCCGGATCCTGAAAAGGCCCCCGTCGATGGTCCGAGCCAGATCCGTCCGGCAGAACTCGAAGTCCTGATAAATCAAGTCTCTGCCTTGGATAAGGCACTCAGAGAGACCCTGTAAACCAAGACAAAGAGGGAGAGACAGCATGAAGCTCAAAGGAAAGGCGGCCATTGTCACCGGCGGCGGTACCGGTGTGGGGCGGGCCACGTGTTTGCAACTCGCTGAGGCGGGGTGTGCTGTCCTGGTGAACTACAGCCGCTCGCAAACTGGCGCTGAGGAAACCGCTCGGTTGGCCCGAGAGAAAGGGGTCGAGGCCTTCGCTTATCAGGCGGACGTGGCCGAGGACGTCGCCTGTCGCGCCATGGTGAACGAGGCTCAGAAGGCTTGGGGGCGACTCGATGTCCTCATCAACAATGCAGGCACAACGAAATTCGTCGCGCATCAAAACCTCGACGGACTCGATTTCGATGATTGGATGCGGATCTATGCCGTCAACACGGTTGGCCCCTTCCAATGCACCCGTGCGGCCCTGCCCCTGCTGACGGCGGATGGCGGCGGCGAAGTGGTGATGACCTCCAGTGTCGCAGGCCTGATCGGTACTGGAAGCTCCCTGGCCTACTGCGCGTCTAAGGCGGGACTCAATAACCTGACAGTAACCTTGGCCCGGGTCTGTGGCCCCGAGGTCCGCGTGAATGCCGTCGCGCCGGGCTTCATTGATGGCGCATGGCTACGCGAGGGCCTCGGCGAAGGCTACCAGCCCGTCAAACAGGCGATGGAGGCTCGCTCTCCTCTCGGCCGGGTCGCCACACCGGAGACCGTTGGAGAAGCGATTCTCTCTCTGATCACCGGCTCCGATCTGGTCACCGGGCACATCGTCCCCGTCGAGGGCGGTATGATGATTGGCGTTGGATGAGCGAAAGCCGTCGACAACGCGTACTGATCACCGGCGCCTCCTCGGGTATCGGTGAGTGTGCGGCCCAGACGCTGTCCGCCCGCGGACATCACGTCTTCGGAACCAGCCGCGCCCCTCGCTCAGGCTCGCAAAACGGATTCCAATGGCTCAAGATGGATATCTGCCAAGACGACTCCGTGGAAGAATCCGTTTGCGAA
>JAQWNI010000172.1 GCA_029268645.1 Myxococcota bacterium | reverse complement strand
CCACCTGCCTGGGAAACAACCTTTCGAGTGTTCACGTCAATTTCTGCCTTGAAGAAGAGGCAGCCGCCCTCAAAGAGGCGGGGTGGATGGTTCGATACGGCCTGCAATACCACTGGACCAATGAGGGCTTCGCCTCATTTGAGGACTACCTCGGGCGGTTCAGAAGTAAGCGCCGCAATCAAATCCGCAGAGAACGTCGCGAAGCCATCTCGCAGGGTGTAACCATCCATGCTTTCACCGGAGAAGAAATTACTGCGGATCTGGTTGATCCGATGTATCGGTTCTACTTGGCCACAATTCAATCCCACCACTGGGGACGCCAATATCTGAACCGCGCGGCATTCCAAGAATTTGCGAAGTCATTTCGAGCCCGACTCGTTTTCATCATGGCACGACACCGCGGCGAGTGGATTGCAGGCACATTCAATGTTCGAAAGGGGGATGCTCTCTACGGTCGGTATTGGGGTGCCACGACAGAGCTCAGGCACCTTCATTTCAACGTTTGCTACTACGCGGCCATCGAATACTGCATCGATCATGGCCTGAATCGATTCGAACCCGGGGCCGGAGGTTCCTACAAGCAGCTCAGAGGCTTTGACGCCTGCATCACACGGAGTGCACACTTCATCAGCGAACCACGCTTGGCCTCAGCTATCGAACAGTTTTTGGAGGCGGAGCGCGATCACGTCGGTGAAGCCATCGACGAAACAAACGAGAGAAGTGCTCTCAAGCCCGCCCCCTCAGAGTGAGCTGCGGGCTGAGCACAAGAAAGCCGCGACTCAGCCCTCCTCAACACGAGACAACCGAGCCCCCTGCAGCCGAGCAAAGTCCTCCGCGGCATGGTAAGAAGACCGCGTCAGTGGTGAAGACGCAACCAACAGAAACCCCCTGGCCTGTGCGGCTTCGGCATAACGATCGAACTCATCGGGATGGACGTAGCGCTGCACCGGCGCGTGACGCGGCGTCGGGCGTAAATATTGACCAATCGTCATAAAATCGACATCCGCGGCCCTCAGATCATCCATCAGAGCAAAAACCTCATCAGGCGCTTCACCGAGCCCCACCATGATGCCGGATTTCGTAAAAAGGCCTGGCTCTACAGATTTCACTTTCGCCAGCAGACCCAGAGAGTGCTGGTAGTTGGCGCCGGGACGAATTCGGCGGTAGAGCCCCGGCACAGTCTCGAGGTTGTGGTTAAAAACGTCTGGGCGTGATTTTGCAATCGAAGACCACGCCGAGTCTCCCTTCCGCCTAAAATCCGGCGTCAGGATTTCGATGGTGGTCTCCGGTGCCTGGACCCGCAGAGCCTCGATACAGGCCACAAAATGACCTGCCCCTCCATCGGGTAAGTCATCGCGATCCACTGAAGTCACCACGACATGAGTGAGCCCTGAACGGGCGACGGATTCCGCTAATCGACGCGGTTCATCGGGGTCCACTGGGTCAGGTCGCCCGGTCGCCACGTTACAAAAAGCACAGGCCCGCGTACAAACGCTGCCTAGGATCATGACCGTTGCATGCCCTTTCGACCAACACTCCCCAAGATTCGGGCAGGCCGCTTCTTCGCACACAGTGTGGAGACCCAGCTCTCGAACAAGATCCCGAGTTTCTTCCAGCTGACGATCGTGACGAAGACGCACTCGAAGCCACGGCGGCTTGGGCTCACGCTTCGCTGGACTTAAATCAGTGCCTGAGGCCAACGATTGCGACATCGCTTCTTCCCTCGCGTTGGATCAAATATGAATCGCCCGATCGTAGGCAGCCAGCACAGACTCGTGCATCGCTTCAGAGAGTGTCGGGTGCGCAAAAACCGTCTGCATCAACTCCGCTTCGGTCGTCTCGAGATTCATTGCAACCACAAAGCCTTGAATCAATTCGGTCACCTCGACGCCAACAAGGTGGGCGCCAAGAAGTTCGCCCGTTTCTGCATCGAAAACGGTTTTAATCAGGCCATCGGTTTCACCAAGGGCGATTGCCTTTCCGTTACCTGCATACGGAAACCGCCCGACTCGCACTTCATGACCGGCCTCTCGCGCGGCCGCCTCGGTCAACCCGACACTCGCAATTTGCGGGCGGCAGTAGGTGCATCCGGGAATGCGATTCACATCGAGGGGAACCGTTTCCGCCACGCCCGCAATGCGTTCTGCGGTAAGGATCCCCTCGTGGGTCGCCTTATGGGCCAGCCATGGGGCCCCCGCCACATCCCCTACGGCGTACACACCCGGCTCGCCTGTTTCACAGAAATCTTGAGTGACAATATGTCCCCCTTCAACTGCGACCCGGGTTCCCTCTAGTCCAATGTCTTCGACATTCCCCACGATCCCGACCGCAAGGATCACGCGCTCCACCTCGATCGACTCCGGCTCGGCCCCGGCCACGGTCACTGTGGCGACAGCCCCCGCCCCAGCGCGTTCAAGTTTGGAGACTGAAGCGTCGGTGATCAAACGAATGCCTTGGCGGGTAAATTGCTTTGCGGCGGCCGCAGAAATCTCTTCATCCTCGACGGGCAGAATACGCGGAAGTGTCTCAACCACGGTGACCTCGGCGCCAAGATCTCGGTAAAAACTGGCAAATTCCATCCCGATTGCCCCGGAACCCACGACCAGTAGCGAACCGGGCATCTCCGAGGGCACCATGGCTTCCTTGTAGGTCCAGACCACCTCTCCGTCGGGTTCGAGCCCTGGCAACACCCGCGCTCTAGCGCCAGTGGCGATCACAATATGCCGAGCTGCGAGTTCTGTTTGGACCCGCCCTTCTGTGTCTTCGACGACCACACGACCTGCCCCATCAAGTCGACCCCGACCATCGATGACGTCAACTTCATTCTTCTTGAGCAAACCCTTCACCCCCGTATTCAGTCGCTTCGCGACTTTCCGGGAGCGTTTCACCACCTCTGCGATATCAAAGGAAACTTCTTTCGCCGAGAAACCAAACTCGCCCAGCCTTCCCAGCAAATGTCCCACCTCACTGGACCGAAGGAGTGCTTTGGTGGGAATGCAGCCCCAATTGAGACAAATGCCGCCCAGATGCTCCCGTTCGACCAAGGCTACAGAAAGGCCGAGTTGCCGGGCCCGGATCGCTGTGGGATAGCCGCCGGGGCCGCCACCGATCACCACCACGTCATAAGTTGCTTCAGGCATCTCTCTCCCTTGGTTCCGGCCGCGTTTTTCTCTCTCTGGCCACAGCCTTCCGCCGAGAGTGGGAAGATCCGGCCTTCATCCTGTCACGCCACCGCGTCGCCGAAGGATACCGCGTCCCACAGCCTGCGACGGATCAGGTTAGGCTTTCGTCACTGTTTCTGGGGGTTCGGATCGATTCAGCTACTTTCCCGGCTCCTCTGACCGCTCTGTAGGCGACGGAATTATGCCGAAAGCCAACCTAGACCAAATCGATCGCTCCACCCTACTCGCGCGCAAAAGCGAGAAGTGGCACACCTATCCGGCGGATATCCTGCCGGCGTGGGTCGCAGAAATGGATTTCCCAGTCGCCCCGTCCATTGATCGGGTGCTGAGAGAATCCGTCAATCGCTGGGATGTCGGGTACCCGATTGCCCCGAACGACACCGGCCTTCGTGAGGCCTTCGCCCGTCGCATGGAGGATCGCTTTGACTGGGCGGTCAACCCCGAACAGGTGGAGATTCTCACAGAGGTTGTTCAGGGCATGTACCTCTCTCTTCTGGCTTATTCAGAACCGGGTGAAGGCGTTGTGGTGCAAACACCGATCTACGCGCCTTTTCTGAGCGCCGTCCGAGAAACCGGCCGAGAACTCCGTGAAAATCGTCTGACATTCGACACCAAGGAGTGGGGAATCGACTTCGAAGCGCTAGAGGCCAGCATCGACCCCAGCACCCGCGTACTTCTTTTTTGCAATCCTCACAACCCAAGCGGCCGCGTTTTCACCCGACCCGAACTTGAAAGCATCTGCGAGATCGTTCTCCGACACGACCTGATTGTCGTCAGCGACGAAATCCACTCCGATCTTCTTTTCGACGGACGAGCGCACATCCCCTTCGGCTCTTTGGGGCCTGAGATCGCGGCCCGAACCATGACCTTGACCTCAGCCTCGAAGGCTTTCAACATCCCGGGCCTTCGATGTGCCGTGGCGCATTTTGGCCATAGGAAGCTCCAAGACCGATTCAATACCGCCGTCCCGCGCCACGTACGCGGCGGAATGGGCATTCTCGGTCTCTATGCCACCCTGGCGGCGTGGGAAGAGGGGCACGACTGGCTTAATGAGGTTGTGAGCTACCTCGAGCGCAATCGAAACTTCGTCGTAGAGACGACCCAAATGAAATGGCCTGCTATCCGCTGTGCATCTCCCCAAGGCACCTACATGGCCTTTCTCGACTGCAGCGCCCTTAACTTGGCCCCGTCTCCTGCAAGACATTTTTATGAGCACGGCCGCTTGGCTTTATCTGAGGGGCGTGTCTTTGGACCGGGGTTCGAGTCCTGGGTTCGCCTCAATTTCGCAACTTCCCGAGAGATCCTTACGGAGATCTTCGAGCGCATGGAGCAGGCGGTGGACCCCGAAATGGCGAGAAAGGCTCCCTTCGCCTCACCATGAGTCACGCCCATTCTCCTCATACCCATTCCCACGGCTTCGGGTCAAATTCTGCCGGTCATCAAAGTCGGCTGCTGTGGGTGCTTGCGCTCGCCATTTTCTTTGCACTCGCGGAATTAATTGGGGGATGGCTGACGGGTTCATTGGCCCTCCTCGCCGACGCCTTCCACCTCGTGTCTGATGTAGCCGCTCTGCTGATTAGTGTTTTTGCAGCCTGGATCACCGGGCGCCCGTCGAGCGCCCGCCGTACCTTCGGGCATAGCCGCGCAGAAATTCTCGCCGCCCTGGCCAATGGCGTCGGGCTCGCCATCGTTTCCTGCATCATCATGTACAGCGCGCTCGGCCGGTTCAGCCACCCTGCGACCATCGATGGGTTGGGGGTCGTCGGCTTCGCATCGGCCGCCTTGGTGTACGAAGGCATCAGTCTATGGATGCTGCACCGAGGCGCGCAAGACAACCTGAACGTGCGGGGGGCATTTCTTCATGTCCTCACGGATGCGCTCGGCAGCCTGGGCGCGATCGCATCGGGCTTGTGCATTTGGCTCTTCGACTGGAGTTGGGCCGATCCTCTCACCTCAGTCGGAATCAGCCTGCTCATCCTTGTATCCGCCTGGAGGTTGGTTCGCGAAGCGCTGGATGTCCTCATGGAGGCTGCCCCGGCCCACTTGGACGTCGATGAAATCCGGCGCGCCATGAACGCCCTCCCGGTGGTTTCGGGCACCCATGATTTGCACATCTGGACTGTCGGCAGCGGAGAAGTCTGCTTAGCCAGCCACGTGGTCACCGAGACCCCTGCAACCAACGCCGATGTTCTAATCGCCATGAGAAAGCTCTTGAGTGAGGAATTCTCCATCACCCATACGACGATTCAGGTCGAAACCCGGAACGCAGACGAAGCCCACAGAACCGAGGCTGACACTGTTTGTGAAGGTGCATGCCCGGAGTGATACCGATGGCCCGGATCGGTGGGGGCCTCCGCCTACTCCAGGTCCCCCCAGTAAACGGGCAATTCCGTCCAGCGCATAGGGTCGACCAATTCCCGAATCCGGCGGGGATAGACTCGAGCATTTTCCATGGCCGCCGCATCCATCCATTTCACGTCAATCTGAGCCGCATCGGCGCCGGGACCGCAGTGAGGCTGGTAGCCAGCAGGCAGCCGGCATTCGAAGAGAAGCTCCACCTGATGAGCCGCTTCTTCAAGATAAGTAAACGTGTGATTCACGACGACGATCTCTCGCACAAAGAGAAGACGTTGGACTTCGACCGAGGTGCCGATTTCCTCCTCACACTCCCGGACTAAAGTATCAATGAGAGCCTCTTCCTCTTCCTGTCCGCCGCCGGGCAAGGCGTACCAATCGCCGGAGATATCCCGACACTGGTTGAGCAAAATACGGCCCTGCTCGACGATGACGGCCTTGGCCGCCGTTCGAATCCGACCCACTCTCCATCCCCTTTGTGGACTGTCCATGGGTTTGAGAATCAAAACCCAGCATAGTCTCACGAATCCCTCGGCTGATTGTCTCGCGCCCTATCCCCCCATGGGGGATCTCACTTGTCGTCGGATCCAAGTGACGTTACTGTCATTTATGACATGGATGTCAGAAACGATGATTCGCTGGTCCAGCCTCCTTTCCCGCCGCGTCGAGCCCGGACTCGCCAGCGCCTTCTGGCTGCCGGAGAATCTTTGTTCGCCGACCGGGGCCTACACGGAGTGACGAGCCACGATATTGCGGCCTCTGCCGGGGTCGCCGCAGGAACCTTCTACAACCATTTCCCCGACAAGGTGCACCTGTTTCGAGAGATTGCCGAACAAGCCCTTCAAGAGCTCGACCGCCGTCTCGAACTCGGCTCTGACCCAAAGCGGAGCTTCTCTGACGACGTTCGGCAGCACGCGACCGCGTTGGTTCACTTTGCCATCGACCACCGAGACCTCATGCGCATCCTCTTTAGCCCGGACACGGATGCGGCCGCTGTACAAGCCGACGTCCTCGCCCGCTTGGCCGAGCGAATCGAAGAGGCGCGCCGGGAAGCCCAACACCGTGGAGAAAGCTCACCGCGGATCCATCCTGCAGTGCTCGCCCAAGCGGTCGTGGGCATGTGGTCCCGCGTGCTCGCATGGTGGGCGGAAGATCCCGAACGGGTGTCGGCTGAAGTCCTCATCGAAACTTTGACCCAGATTCAACTGACAGGAACCCGACCGGCCCCATCGGGCCCCGTCTCGGACTCAACAAAACCAGAAACGAATGGAAATGACCTCAATGACTGAAAGACTGATCAATTACGACCCCATCTACAACGTCGTCGACCGCGAAGATTTTGACTCGCTGATCGAAGTCGATCGCTACGCCGACCGCACCGACGCATTCAACGCGATTATCTCAGCCACTGAGGATCATTTCTGGGATCCCACAGACCCTCGATACGTCGATTTCGAAAAAGAGCCCTTCGACCTGACTGAGCAAACCCTCATGCCACGTGAATTCTGTATCGAACTGCAGACTGCTGTCGCCGACAAACTCGACGAATCTCAGAAGATTCGCCTCGCCAACCAAAACTCCCGGTTCATGCTGTCCAGTATTCTGCACGGCGAGCAAGGCGCGCTGTCACTCTCCGCCAGTTTGACGAGCATCCTTCGGGACCCCGGCGCTCAAGAATATGCAGCGAATCAAGCTCGCGAAGAGGCCCGGCACGTCACCGGCTTCTCCAATTACATTGGCAGCCGGTGGGGAACCCCCCTGCACTCTGGAAAGACACTCCAGTCACTCCTTGGGGAAATTGTTCGATCGGGGGCGGTTTATAAGAAACTCGTCGGCATGCAAATGCTCGTCGAAGGCTTGGCCATGGGCGCTTTCTCGACCATCCAAAAGCAAACAAACGACCCGACCCTCCGACGGCTGATTCAATTCACGATGGCGGACGAAGCGGCCCACCACAAATTCGGGAAAATCTGGGCCGACCGAACCATCCCCAAGCTCAGCAACGAAGAGCACGAACACGTGGAGCAGTGGGCCGCGGAAAGCTTCCAAATCCTTCTCTTCAACCTGGTCAACGCCGAGCAGAAGCAAGAGATCTACCGCGAGTTTGGTCTCGACTGGGAGTGGGTCCGTAGCGCCGTCCTTGAAGCTTTCTCAGAGGAAGATCGGCGGCAATCCATGACCGAGGGGACCAACATTTTTCGCGTCCTCATCAAAACCCTTCTCAAGGCAGGCATCATCACCGACCGGACTCGGCAGGTCTATGCTCAATGGGTGGATATGGAGGAGTTGGCCGGCGAGAGCGACGAAGTTGCGGGAAGCGACGTCGCCGACGCCGCCACGGAGACACTCCGAGAGATTAACTCCGGTCGAATCAAAATGGGTCGACACTACCGGGTGAACTGATCCCCCTTTTAACAATTGGCCATGAAGGGCCCCCGCTTCTCGAGAGAAAGACGGGCGGGGGCCTTTGGCATCCAATTCCAAAGCAAGGACAGCTGACAGGGCTCGGTCCGAGTTCCGGAAGGGCTTGACCTCGATTCGCCGCGGCAGCCCACAGTCGGCTAGTGTTCTCTCAGGGTCCATCACGCACGACTCCGAAAGAGGACAACTTGGCCAGTCACTCAAAATCATTGAATCATGTGGTCTCCATATTCATGGATAGCTGCCGATTTGATTCGTTCACTTCGGCGCGCACCCCAAATATCGATCGCATTGGCCAAGCAGAGAAACGTTTCTCCTACGCCTCCTGGACTGCTCCGGCCCACTATGCCTTCACGATGGGCATGCTTCCCCACCAAAACCCTAAGCACGTCTTCGCCTCTGAAGTCTACAAAGAGGAGTTCGGCCTTTGGACCCACCGAACGGGTGCGGAAGGGCTGTCTTTCCGAGACTTTCTACCAGAGATCTCTCTTCCCAAGGTCCTCGGGGGACTGGGATACCGAACGGTCGCCAAGGTTTCCATGCCCGTAATCAATCAGGCCACCAACATCGCGCAGCATTTTGACGACTACAAATTGATGGATCATCACAACAACTTTTCCGGCATGGTGGATGAGATTGATTTCGGTGACGGAGAGCCGGGTTACTACTTCCTTAACCTCGGCGAAACCCACTACCCCTACATGCTGAACGGTCAAAACCTTCCACACATTTCAGGAGTACATGGCGTTCTCAAAGGACTGGGAAGCGAAGCCTCGAACTCTGAAGAGCAAGCGGAATTCTTCGACCCCGAACAAATGCAAGAGCTCCATGATCAGCAGATTCGCTGTGTCGAATACCTCGATTCACAGATCGGCGAATTGATGGAAAAATCTCCGCCCAACACCTACTTCATCGTGACAGCCGACCACGGCGAACTCTTCGGCGAAGACGGCTACTTTGGGCACGGCCCCATCATGCACACCAAGTGTTTCGAGGTGCCCTTCGTCGAAGGGTTCCTGAGTTAGCCAGAAAGGGATGGCTGATTCGGCCATAGCGGTCTCCGAATGAACAAGCCACCTCCGATCTTCATTCTCGCTCCTCCTCGCTCGTACACTTCCCTGATCAACGCCATGCTGGGCCAACATCCAGAGTGCTTCGGCCTTCCTGAGCTCATGCTCTTTAACGTCGATCACTTAAAAGACCTCTGGGAAGAGGCCTCGGACGAAGTGGGCGCTGACAGCAACCGTCGCCATGGCCTCCTACGCACAGTGGCTGAAATCTACGCCGGAGAACAAGGAGCGGACGCGATCGAAATGGCCGGTCATTGGGCCCTTCGACGGCGGGAGATGGATACGCGCGACGTCTACCGCGAAATCCGTGACCAGATCGCTCCTCTTCGAATCGTTGAAAAAAGTCCGGCTTACACAATCGAGATTCGTCGAATGGAAAAAATGCTTGAAGCATTCCCCGACGCGCACTTCATCCACCTCGTCAGGCACCCGATCCCCCAGTGCAAATCGGTGATGAACCTCAACCATGGAATCTTCGCGCTCTTTGTGAATGCCATTGAGTATCGCGACGAAACAGCCGTGATTGAGCCCCAGATTGCGTGGCACGACCTCAACCTCAACATCCTTCATTTTTTGGAGCAGGTCGCCCCCGAGCGGCAGCTTAGACTCCGCGGCGAGCTCCTGATGGCCGAACCGGAGCACCACCTCCGTGAGATCTGCCAGTGGATTGGTCTTCGAGACGACGAGGCGGCGGTGAGGGCGATGATGCACCCAGAAGACTCACCCTTCGCTTGTTTTGGCCCAGTAGATGCTCTGTTCGGAAATGATCCAAACTTTTTACGCCGGCCGAATTTCAAACCACACAAGCCCAAGCTGCCGGCGCTAGACGCCCCTCTCGACTGGCGTGACGATGACGCCACCCTGCGGTCCGAAGTGGTCGACCTAGCCCAGTCTTTTGGCTACGAATGACCCAACGAAGGGAGCCCATATGGCGAAAGATGAAGAAACACAGACCCAGCCGACTGAAGCTCCGCCTTCTGCTGCCGAACAAAAACCTGCCAGTGGGCGTCAATACATCGGAGACATTGCGATTTCTCGGGCGGCACAAGAGGCCTCCGACGACAACCCCCTCCGCACTGAGCTCCGGCGCGAGTTGGTTCGTCAGTTCGTACTGAAAAAATTTCGGCGCAATCTAGAGCACCATGTCGAGCAGATCAGCGGCAAACAAGAAATCGCGGAAACCATGGAGTACCTGTTTGACGAACATGGAGATCCGCCCGCCAACATGGACATCGAGGAAATGACTCGCCGCAGAAAAGAACTTGAGGGCCAGATTCGCTGGCTCGAAGTCCTCGCAGCCGAACTTCGATCGCGGCTCAGCAGCGTGAAGGAAATCGAAGAATCAGCTCTGGCCGCCTTGGGTCAGGACTAGAATTCCCCACCCTCAGCGAGGGGACTATGAGATCCGAGCCCATGCCTCAATATGCCCTTTACGGAACCCTCTTCGCATTCGTCATGGGCCTCGTCTCATCTCCCAGCTTGGCCGCCGATGCCGACTTCAGCCTCAAGATGCGGACAATGCCCAAGACGGACAGAAGCTACCTGCTGGCCACACCCCGAGATGCTCCCACACCATCCCCGCGTCCTCTTCTCATTATGCTTCATGGTGGAATGGGAAACGCCCAATCCTTCGAGCGCTCCACCGATGTGACCCCGGCAGCGATTCGAGCCGGCTGGATCGTTGCCTTCCCGAACGGGACCGAGGGCGGGGCCAGTCATCGAAATCGACGCACCTGGAACGCGGGCCGCTGCTGCGGCCGGGCCTCCCGAACCCAGTCTGAAGACCGGCAATTTATCGAAAATATGATCGACCAGATTGACGAGAGAGAGTCCATAGACCGAAAAAAAATCTACGTCATCGGCTTCTCCAACGGCGGCATGATGGCCTATTCCCTGGCCTGTCACTCCGAAAAACCGATCCGGGCCATCGTGGTCGTGGGTGCGAGCCTGGTCTCGCAACCCTGCGCCCAGCCTTCACGCAGCGTCGCCATCTTGGCCCTTCACGGAGACCAGGACGACTCGGTTCCTCTCGAAGGAGGAAGAGGTGC
>JAQWNI010000171.1 GCA_029268645.1 Myxococcota bacterium | reverse complement strand
CGCCGACGTCATCGATAGTTCTGTCTTCTTCGCGATCGCGTTGCCCGATCGCCTCGTCATTCGAGTCGAAACGGATTCCCCGGAGCAGCGGGAGCGCGTTGCTGATGCCCGGGATTCCGCTCAGGCATGTCTTCCCGGAGTTTCTTGCGAAATTGAATGCACTGAACCCAACGCACTCCTCGACATCGACCAAATCGGCCGAAGCCCGACGGTCTACAAACCGGTCTTTGTGAGTGATTGGAATCAAAGCGATCGCAGGCTGATATCTGTTACCCAAGGCATGATGGAATGGCCGGCGCCCAGCGCTCGAGTCATCGGACGAATGGCGCTCCGGGCGGCACGAAGCGCAATTCGTCGTCGACGGTTGAAGAAGACCTTGTAAGTGGAAAAGCGAAATAGGGAGTGTTATCAAAGGGATGTGGATAAATTCCTGGTTAACGCTGATTTACTGCGGGCCGAGAGTGAAGTCGCCCGTGACCATGCCCGAGCGGGTAGCGGCGCCGTGCGCCTGGGCCAGCTGACTACCGGAGTCCAGCTAAAAGACAGTCTAACCGCATCACTTCTTTTTGATTCAGCAGTGACGACCGCGCAATTGGTTGCAAGTGCAGAGAAGGCCCGGGGTGAAGACCAGGGGAAAATCGAAACCTTCGCGCCGCTCTACATTACAAACGAGTGCGACGGCGAGTGCAAAATGTGCGGCATGCGCGGGCCCAACACGAAGCTACTGCGCAAAACAGCCTCCCCCGCTCAAGTGCGGGAACAGCTCGAAATCCTCAGAGCCCGGCACATGCCGGGAGTCGCCATTCTCTCCGGTGAATACCAGCACGGGAATCAGAGAAAGGGAATGCTGAGCCACGCTGCCGAAGCGATGCGTTTTGCCATCAAAATCGGCTTCTCACACGTCCTCATCAATGTCGGCTCTCTTGAACGAGATGAATATAAGAAATTTTTTGAAGAAATTGAGCGAGATGAGCGAGGGGCCTTCAAACCCCACGTGACTATGTGTACTTTTCAGGAAACGTACGACCCCTCTATTTACTCTCGATTCATGGGTTCCACAGTGGGCAACCCTCGGTCGGATTTTCCACGACGACTCTCTAATTTCGAACGCGCTTATGAAGTTGGCATGCGATCGGTCAATCCAGGCGTGCTCTTGGGGCTCAATCCGGACTTGACCGCCGAATTTCTTGCCCTGTGCTCTCACATCAGACATCTCGACGCCTTGGGGTTTTCAGTCTACGTGAGCCTACCGCGACTGCGGAAAGCCAGCGGAGCCGAATACCGTAAGGGCGTCAGCGATGACGAACTCACTCGATTCGTCGCATTGATGTCGCTGCAATTCCCGAAAGCTAAACTTGTCATCTCAACGCGAGAGCGGCCTGAGATTCAGCGTAGGCTCCTTCCCATCGTTCAAGTGCTCACCCCAGGATCGCCCGGAGTCGCACCCTATACAGCCCAGAGTGCCCACTTTGAGGTTGAAGCCAGTCAGTTCGAAGTCCTCGATCAGCGACCGTTTGAGACGATCCTTGATGAGCACCTGAGAGACGGCGCCGTCATTGAAGGCTATAACCCAGGCCCTGGCTAAGAAGTGCAAGTTTCTCAGATATTCCGTTCCAAACTGATCTTTTGGGTCAATCTTGCTTTTGGAACTGGCCTCTTCGCTTGGTTTCTAAGCCAATACGGCGGCGGCGCCTGGACGGTCCTCCAAAAAAACTACGCCGCCCCAGCCTTCTTTGGTTTCATCCTTTCACTCACAGCCGGAATCGCAACACTCTCGTGGCGGTGGCAATTCTTGCTCAAGCAGCTGACTGTCGCGCCTGGTTTTATCCGGATGATGATCTACCGAAGTGCGGCTCATAGCCTCGGAAGCTTGATCCCGAGTGGACGGATGGGCGGCGACCCATTGAGAGCCTGGCTCTTAACGCGAGATGGAGTCAAGACCGACGCTTCTATCGCAAGCACAGTGGTAGACCGAACTCTCGAACTTGGGTCCACAGCGCCATTTACCGTCTGCTTCGCGCTCCTCCTCTTCCAGAACGGACTCGAAGAAATTACGAATGCACTGATCACGGTCAGTGCGGGGGCCTTGGCTTTGCTCATCGGAGCCCTATTCGCAGCCAAACGGCTGCGCAACGGCTCTGGATTAGTCAGCGCTCTCGCCCGGTTTACGCGAGCCCAGGAATGGTCGTTCGTTCAAAACCAGATGGGGCTCATTGAAGCCTCGGAAGCGGCCACCGCTCGGCTGGAGCGCTCGAGAGGCCGCCTCGCCTTAAGCTTCCTCGCCGGAATCGTGGCCAATCTCTTCGTGATCCTTGAATTTGGCCTTCTGCTTGATGCGTTCGGCCTTCCTACGGAACCGGTTGCGGTGGTCGCTGCCATTTTTGCAACAGGCGCTTCGCAGATGCTGCCCATCCCTGCGAGCGTAGGCGTCCTCGAAGGAGCGCAGATCTGGATATTTGGAATGCTCGGTTATCCCGCCGAGGTGGGTGTGGCCGTGGCTCTTCTCGTCCGAATGAGAGAAATGATCTGGCTTGCGCCCGGCCTGGTCTTTCTGACTTGGGGACCGATTCGGACAGCTCGCCAGCGGCTCAGCAATGACCCCTAGCCAAAAACAGTTCTAGGATGAGCCTCGAGCATTCGAAGCCAAAATCTTGCTCATTTCATCATAAATGCCCGGCGTACAGGAGCCCGTCCAGCCCCGTGCCTTGATGACCATGATCCGAGCTCCCATCTGCGTCACTTTGTAGATGACGTTCCTCATGCTCCCACAGGAATTCGTGTCTCTCACCCTACCGAGAACGACTTCCAGCGTATAAAAATTCCCCTGAGGTTCGGCCTGAACCGTGAGACCTGCCGCCTTCATGGAACGGACAATGTTCTCCTTTTGATTGGCGGATCCGGATGTCGTAACGAAGTACGGATAGTCCGAGTGCATTGGCGCAGCAGGCGGCGACGTCACCGACGGCTCGGTCACCGTCGCGCACGAAGAAATCAGCAGCAGGCTCAAAGCACTGATCACACCGAGGAAAATCGCTTCCCCCTTTTTTCTACTTGCTTCGACGCATTCTGACTCCAAATAGGAGTTTCTATTCGTCATAATGGGCCTTCCTCCTGGAAAAGCTTGGGTTGCCTGCAGTGAGACCGGACGCCCCAGCACTAGCCGGCGCTGGGCATCCCTGATGAGCCGTTGTCGGCCCGTTCACCACTCGTCCGGCGTTTTCTCTTCAACGCCGCTGTACGAGGCGAAACGAGCTTTCTCATATGTTGCCACAGTGGCCCATGATATCCACGCCGGCGAAGCATCTTGAAAAGAGCGGGGTCGTAGTTAGCCCCGATCGAAGGGATGCTCCACCAGGGAAATTCACTCTTGTGTGAATCCAACAGTTCAAGCACTGAATCCCGCAGACGCTGTCGTTCGATCGCCAATCCCACGTCGAGCGCTTCATAGTCATCCACCCAGGCCATCAAAATCGCGCCAAAGGGGTCTAGGTCCACGATAAAATCAAGGGTGCGACGAACGTCATCCAGTGTTTCACCCGGCGTACCCAAAAGAAAAGTGTGGCAATCTGGCAACGCAACTTCTTTAGCGATCCGGCTCATCGATCGAATGTCATCGGTCGTGAAGCCCTTCTTGAGGACAAGAAGCTGCTTGTCGGTACCCGAGTCTGAGCCAATTTCCATACCTGCACAGCCGGCCTCTTTCATGAGTTGTGCGGCGTCCACGTCAAAACCCAATGGATTCGCGTAGCAGGTCCACGGTATCGACACTGAATGCTCGATCAAGGCTTGGCAAACTTCTTTGGCATGACGGCGCGGAAGGTTGAAAACTGAATCGACGATGAAGACATGTTCGACGCGCCGGCCATCGTCAGTGAGGCTCAAAAACTCTTCGGCCACCGCCCTCGGCTCTCGCGCGCGTCCAACCCTTCCTTCGATTAAGGGGTAGGTGCAATACATGCAACTGAGAGGGCACCCTCGCTTCGTCTGAATACCCTCGATACCGTGCACCGCGTAGTGTCGTGGATCGACGAGGCTGCGCTGGGCAGGCCGCGCGTTTCGCAAGTCGCAGTATTCAATCGGCGCCACCGTCGACACCACCTCGTCGCCTTCGAAGAAATACAAGTTCGCGATCTTTTCAGAGCCGCTGGCTCCCTCAAGCGCTTCCACAAGGGCTGGGAAACTTCGATCCGCCTCGCCAGAAAGCCCATAGTCAGGGCGCAACGCAGCCATGAGTTCCGAGGGCATAACGCTGAATCCGCTTCCCCCTAGCACGACGGGTGCATTGGTGACTTGCCGAATTGACTGAATCAATTCACGGTAATACTCAATTGCATCCGACTTCCCGCTGTAGTCTGCGCTCTGGATGTTCCGCATGCCCAGGGCGATCAGATCCGCCCCAAACTCTTGGATGCGGGAGCAAAGAACAGGCACGGGGTCCTCTTCAAAGCACAGGTCGATCAAGATCCTGGGATGGCGAGCCGGAAGATTCGCCGCCACCGTAACGATCCCCAGAGGGATCACCGGATCCGGAAGCTGCTCGCGATTTCCAGAGACGAAAGCCACCCTCATTCGAGTGTTTGCCCTTGGTCGCAGATTCGTCGCAAAGCCATCATGATCAAGGTGGAGAATACATGAATATCCGCGCGGAGCGGACTGCTGCACTCGAGCAGGCAGGGGCGGGTATACTCCCGAGGCGAAACAGAGCGGCGGTCGAGTTCGAGCCTATTCGCGGCCGGCGGCCTCCCCCTCGAAGAGGAGTGCGCAAGTGAGGACCTTGGTGACCGGTGCAAGCCGAGGAATCGGCCGGGCCATTGCTCTGGATCTTGCCCGGTCCGGCCACCCCGTCGTGATCAACTACCGAGAACGTCACGAGGACGCAGACGAAACCGCTGAATTGATCCGGTCTGAGGGGGGGCAAGCGACCCTTCTTCCTTTCGATGTTTCTGATCGATCCGCCACTCTCGCTGCAATCAGTGAGGATATAAAGAAAAACGGGCCTTACTACGGCGTCGTCTGCAATGCCGGCCTCCGCAGAGACAGTGCGTTTCCCGCTATGGCGGATTCGGCGTGGGATGATGTCATCGGGACAAATTTAGACTCCTTCTACAACGTATTGAAACCGTGCACTATGCCTATGATCAGAGCAAAAAGTGGGGGGCGAATTGTCAGCATCACCTCGACCGCTGGAAGCGTCGGGGTTCGTGGGCAGGTCAACTACAGTGCTTCGAAAGCAGGAATCATCGGCGCTACCCGATCGCTCGCTCTTGAACTCGCCAAACGCAAAATCACTGTGAATGCCGTCGCTCCGGGCTTCATTGAAACCGAGATGACCCAGGATCTCGATTCGGAAGCGGTGCGCCAGATCATTCCGATGCAGCGAATCGGAAAACCCGAGGAAGTTAGCGGCACCGTCGTTTTTCTTTTTTCGAAGAAAGCGGCGTACATGACCGGCCAAACACTGTCGGTTAATGGTGGCGTTGCGTGACCCAACTTCAGAGCATGGGGAGTCGCCATCACGATGTTGTGATCGCCGGCGGGGGTCTAGCAGGCCTCTGCCTAGCCATTCAACTTAAACGCAGCATTCAGGATCTTCGAGTTCTGATCATTGAAAAATCCCCACATCTTCCGCAACCAGCAACACACAAGGTCGGGGAATCCTCTGTCGAAGTAGCCAGCCACTACTTCGAGAAGGTGCTTGGACTCGAAGACATCATGTCCAACGAAGTCAAGAAATTTGGCTTGCGCTTCCTCTTTAGCGCTCAAGAAAATCAAGACATTTCCCAGCGTCCCGAATGTGGCCCCAGTGACTTCATGCATGTTCCCAGTTTTCAAATCGACCGAGGGCAATTCGAAACAGCCTTAAGGACCAAGGCCAAGTCGATTGGGATCGAAATTGAAATCGATTGCGTTGCCAAAAAAGCCATCATCGCTCCCGAAAAAGAAGTCAACCGCGTTTTACTAGAGGATGCAGCCGGAACCCACGAGATCAGCTGCAAGTGGCTGATCGATACCTGCGGAAGAGCCAGCTTCCTAAAGAAACAACTTGGGCTTGAAAAACGTAGCCGGCATCAGGTCAACGCGGCTTGGTTTCGAATCGACCACCCTCTCGACATTGACAATTGGTCAAGCTGTAGCCATTGGAAGGCGAGAAACCAGCACAGCCGCCGTCTAAGCACGAACCACCTGATGGGGGCTGGCTATTGGATTTGGCTCATTCCACTCAATCAGGCCCGGACCAGCATCGGAATCGTAGCCGACGACCGAATGCACTCGTTCAAAGAAATCTCAACCCTCGATAGCGCAATGCACTGGATGGCCCTGAACGAACCGCAATGTGCGCGTGAAATTCGCCGAGTGATCGATCAAGTCATGGACTTCAAGGCCTTGAAGAACTACTCCCATGAAGTGACTCAGGTCTTCAGTCAAGACCGATGGGGTGTGGCAGGCGATGCTGGGCTCTTTACAGACCCTCTCTACTCTCCGGGCAGCGACTTCATTGCCATGGCCAACGGATATCTCACTGACCTGATTTCACGTGATTTAAAGAGTGAGGAGATCGCTGCACGGACTACGAAATACGATCAGGCCTACCGGCTCTTGGGGCGTACCTATCTCGCCAATTACCATCGACAATATGGAATCATGGGAAATGCCAGAGTGATGTCTGCCAAAATCGTATGGGACTTCACTATGTACTGGGGCAGCGTCGCTCTTATCTACTTCAATGATCGACTCTGCGACGCTGCATTTATGGAGGTTGCCCAACCGATCATGCAGCGGTTTAACGCACTCAATTACCGAACGCAAAGCCTATTCAGGCGATGGGCCGATGCAGAGACTGATTGCCCTCCTACATCGCCTACGTTTTTTGATTACACCCGCCTCGAGTTCCTACAGAGACTCAACGGGGGCCTGCTCAAGAGCTGCGATTCCGACCAGCTTCTGAAACGCTTGGCAAAAAACATGCGCCTTGCGCAGACCCTACAGGCCGAATTGACCGAAGAAATCAGGCGACTACACCCCGGCCTGAATATCATCGAGCACACTACACCCGTGGACCGGCGGCGCTTGACTACGCTCTTCGAATCAATGGGACAAGCAACGAATCTCCGAACTGACTTTACAGCCTAGACGACCGCAGCTTGCATCTGGAGTTCAAGAGTTCAATTAACCCCGTTACTCCTCACTCTAAAACCAATTTGAACCCCAGAACGAGATCACATAAAGAATGACGAACTCTCGGCGCCTGCACCAGATTCACATCCAACACGAAGTGCCATTCCACGACTCAGACCCTCTCGGCATCGCGTGGCATGGTCACTACTACAAATATTTCGAATTGGCTCGGACTCAGCTACTCCGAGGTTTGCGCCTCGACGGACAGAACTTACTCGAACTCAACTATCGATTTCTGGTCATCGAAAGCCACTGCCGGCACATACATCCCCTTGCCTATGCTGAATCTTTCGGGATTTCCGCCTGGATCCAGGAATATACGCACAGCCTCTTTATCGCGTACGAGATCAGCAGCCAAAAAGAAGAGCGGCGTTGCGCAACTGGGTTCACCAAATTGGTCACCGTCAATACCTCCGGAGACCTGCTGCTTCGCACCCCTCAAATCATTCAAGATCGAATTGCAGCGGAATAGCTTTCTCCATTCGCTGGTGCATCGCCACAGAAACGATCTTTTAGTCCTGACCCAAGTCGCGGGGGCTCGCCTCGGCTACCAAACGTTTCCACCGAAACGGGGCCATCATCAGTTCCGAATAGCGCTTCGGAAATCCAGGGAGGCTTTCAATCCCGACACTCACCGGGGGCTGGCGATCCTTGGGCATCCATCGCGTTCCAAAGACAATGTCCCAGAAGATCAGATTTCCCCCGTAATTATGGTTCGCCTCAGAGAGGATGGGTGAATGATGCCATCGATGGAGCTCAGCCATACTAAAGACCCAATTGAGCGGACCGATGCGGCATGGAATATTCGCGTGCTGGCAAGATCCGTGGACTGCCGCAAAAATGAGGACCAGAGCCATCACATCGCCTCCGGCGCCCAGCAAAACCAGTGGAATCAACTTGGATGGGCCAATCAAAAGAACGTCCAAGGGGTGAAAACGCACGGCGTTAAGCCAATACAAGCGCGTTGAGCTGTGATGAGGCGCATGAAATCGCCAAAGCCATGGCACTTCGTGCATGGAACGGTGGACGCTGTACTCGACGAGTTCCCCAAGCAAGAGTGCAGGGACAAGCTGGGCGATTAAGGGCCAGCCATCGGGCCAAAGCCCCGTGCCGATCCAGGCAGAAATCCAGCCTGCCACACCCGCCGCGCCCGCCAGAATCAGAGGCTGAAAACCAAAGTTGATGAAAGCATTCGTCGCTCCCAGCGCCGCATCAGTCCCAACGTCGCCATGGGATCCGAGCCACTCTCGATGTAAGGGAAAGACCTGCTCAAGGACAGCCAAATACACGTACGAGGCGAAGATAACGCTGGCCGTCACGACTTCCGCCGAAACACCCCGGTCCATCAGCAGGATCGATCCCCACATCGCCGCCGTCATCACAACCGGAAAAAAGAAGTAAGCAACGATCTTTTTGGCTTTTGCATACACGATCAAACCCTAGCCCGCCGTCACAGAGAGAAAACTCACGCCGCCGTAAAGCGAAGCGACAACTCTTCCAAAGTGCGAAGAGCAGTATAGGCAGCGAACTGCGGCTTCGGACCGAAGAAATCGATTTGGGAAAATCGCGTCAACAAGACCTCGAAGGCGATCCGCGCTTCAAGCCGCGCAAGGCTCGCGCCAATGCAGAAATGGGCGCCCATTCCAAACGAAAGAGCCCGGATGGATTTTCGGCGCACATCAAAATTCTGCGGCTCTTTATGGACTTCCGGATCGCGATTTGCGGCTGCGAGATTCAGTAAAATCAGCTCACCCGTGCCAACGCCCTCTCCAGCCAGCTTCGCTGGTTGCTTCGCAAGTCGGGCGACCCAGATCAAAGGTGGCTCAAAGCGAATCATCTCTTCAACGGCGTTCTCTATCAGCGATGGATTGTTCCTCAGATCGTTCATTTGATCGGGATGTTGCACGAGTGTAAAGAGGCCATTGCCGATCAGATTTCGTGTCGTTTCGTGTCCCGCGACCAAGATCTGAATCACCATAGCGGGGAGCTCGACTGCACTCAGGCGCTCGCCCTGATCATGGGATTCGACAAGAGCGGTCAGAAGATCTTGCCGAGGGCTCTGCCTTCGTTCTTCAGTCAAGCCATTCACATAAAGGCCCATACTTTGGATCGCATCGTCTGCGGCGGACCGCGCACTGACTCTCGGGATTCCCGTTGCTGTATTGATGGCCTCGGTCCAGCGCTGCATTTGACCGTGGTCGACTTCAGGAATGCCAAGCATTGAGCAGATAATTGTCAGGGGAAGTCGTTGGGCAAAGGTCTTATAGAAATCGACCTCTCGATCATCGGCGATCTGGTCAGCCAGCTCGTGGGCGGCTTGATACACCTGGGGCGCCATTTGGGCGACGCGACGCGGAGTAAACACACGCGAAACCAGACTCCGAAGTCGGGTGTGGTCAGGTGGATCCAAGGCGACGACGTTGTGACGCATCCAATCGACAAACGGACCCTCGGTCCATCCAATTTGATCAAAGGCCCGAGTGCCCATGGCGCCCAAAGTAGTATCGCAGAGGGCTGCTTGAACATCCGCATGACGAAAAAGCATCAACCCACCTGTCGAGGCAATGCGGCCAGCGCGAACGGGCTGTTCGAACCAACCCGCGATCAGGCCCGCAGGCTCCCGCCAGACTTCCGGCTGAGCCAAATCGACCGTCGGACAATCAGTTTTCATACGGATGACCTCGAAAAGAGCACATCACGGGTCGAGAGATGGCGCAAGACAGCACCGCTGTCTATCCCGAAGGCCGGAGTTCAACCCCGACTGAAGCGGGCGCACCGAACCCATCCAGTTCGGGCATTTCGGGGTCACAAAGCGAGAGGCCATCCAGATGACGCAGCATAGACTCAACCGCCAAGCGCCCTTCCATCCGCGCCAATGTCGCCCCTAAGCAGCTGTGGATCCCAAGTCCGAAGGCTAGATGTGGATTCGGTTGTCGGTTAAAAATGAATCGGTCAGCCGAATCGAAGACCCTGTCATCACGATTCGCCGAGGCAATAAGCGGCAGAATAAGATCACCCTCACGAATATCTTGACCTCCAAGGTGGAGGTTTCGCCTCGCTTTGCGCAGTGTCGCTCTAAACGGAGAGTGATAGCGCAGGGTTTCTTCGATAAATCCAGGGATCAAATCGGGGGAGAGCTTAAGGCGATCGAATAGGTCGGGCCTGTCGTGGAATATTCGAACGCATCCTACGATTAAGCTTGTGGTCGTTTCGTTCCCAGCGATCAGAAGAAGAAAACAGAACATCAAGAGTTCGCCATCCGTCAGATGCCCCTCAGCGGTCTCGACATACACCAGATCCGAGAGCAAATGAGAACCCGGGGTTTGACGGAGTCGGCCGATTCGCTCGAGGAAATACGCAGACATCTCTCCCCCGGCCTGGACGGCCGCCTCACTGGGTGTCCCAATCAGTATCTCTCCGATATTGGTGAAGATCGTATCGGACCAGTGCTTGAACTGAACGAAATCCCCATCTTCAACTCCGAGCATGGTCGCGACTACACCGACCGGAAGGGGTGCGGCAAACTCTGTGATGAGATCTCCTCGACTCTTACTCGCCAAGTTCAACATCAACCTTTCACAGCGCTCCTCGATTTGAGTTTCCTGGGCGGCGACTTGCCGAGGCGTAAAAGCACGGCTCACGAGGGCCCTCAGGCGATCATGGGCCGGCGGGTCGGTAAAGAGCATCGTGGGCGTACGATCTTCGTCTTCCTGCATGCGCTGCGAAACTTCGGAAGAAAAGTCTGCATGGGCTTTCAGCACATGGCGAACGTCTTCGTATCGAGCCACGCGCCAAGGTTCGCCTTCGTTTCGGGAGACCGGATTTTCGGCACGCAGCTCTGCATATTCCGCGTACAGTTCTGCGCCCGTCGGTGGGTTTTCGACCGGTAGTTCTTCTTGCTCCATGTATTCGCACGTCCTTTGGGGTTGGGGCGCCTGAACGAGTGGGGCCCTAGGAAGAACAAGGGCCGGCTTCAGAGAGGCCCGATCCCTTCCAAGGCGATGGCTCGAGCACTTCGAATGGCCGCCTCTCGATGAGGAGCCGGGTCGCCCCCACCCGAGCAAAGCCAGAGCTCGACGTGACCAAATGTCGCCGTCACCATACAGAGCGCTCGCGCGGTTAAATCTTCATAGTCTGGGCCGAGTGAAATGGAATCTCCAAAACGGGCGATCGATTCAATCAAGGAAGCGACCCCGCTGCGGAGTTCCGCTGCGATCGCCTCATCCCGTTGACCCATTCCACTGAGTTCTCTTTCCGCAGAAAGGAGCATTTTGTTTTCAGATCGAAAGAGATCCGTCATGGCTCCCCGAATCGACTCCCCGATGCCACCCTGTTCTGACTCGTAACGCGAAAAAGCCGACTCGAGCGTCGCACGAAAGAAATTGGCGCCCTCGGATATCAGCGCGATCAACAATCCCTCTCGGGTACCAAAGTGATAAAGAACCGTTCCTTTACTGCATCGACCTGCCCGAGCCACGGCCGCCAAACTAAAGCCGCCCAGGCCCTTCGTCCCAAGGATTTCGCGGGCCGCCTCTAGGATGGCTTCGCGAGAAGCTGCACCTTTTACGTTAGGCTGACCGGCAGGAACGTAGCTTCGTAGATTCTCCTGCCCTTGGGCTGCATGGTCGCTCATCGCCAGATTCTATCCCATTGCCGATCGAGGTAAATCGGGCCAACCACCCACGCAACCCTAAAAGACGTACTCCTCAGTTGGCCGCTGCCGGTGGCTGATTGAGTTCGAAAACCTCGGCTTCCCTCGCGCGCTCAGCCTTACCCAGAGTGGTCTCTGCCCGATGATACTTCTTGAAGACATGGTGCCTGCGTGTCCGAGAGGCTCGCTTGTTAAAGATTTGATTGACGATCGGAAGTAGCTTTTCCTGAGGAATGAGAAGTTCAAAGCCCACGCGATCCGAGAGATGCGCCACTTTTCGAAGCATCGAACCCGCAAAGTCGTAAATATCGAGACCCAGAACGGCAAAATCTTTTTCAAAGTATGTCATCAAAGGAAGCGTGGGTGCCAGCAGAAGGCTCCTTCGTAGTCGGCGCGGAAAACTCGATTTCTGCCTTTGAGTCAGCGGTTTTTCGCTGAAGTAGTTACTCGGCAGTGCCGTATGGCGAGACTCGTCCAAATGAAAGAGGCGCAAGACATCGAGACCAGGAAGACTCCCAAGGAGACCAAAGAGGTTCAGTGCAAAACCTTCAATCAAGACATTCATCCCAAAGAATTTTTCGAGCCCCCTCGATTTCAGAGTCCTCTCCATCACGATGTATTCCCATACGGACATTCTTGGAACCGGGCAATCGAAGGCGTGGATAAGCTCGCGAAGAACAACGAAGTGCTTGGCCTCTTCCATCACCTGCATCGTCAAGGCCGCACGAGCTCCCGTACCGCGCACCCCATTGCTCAGCAATTCTGTCGACACCATCCACGCATACGCCTCCCCGTGGCCAATCGTCGACAAGATGTTGACCAGAGCTTGTTTTTGCTCTGGGGTGTACTCAAGGTCAAGCTGCGCGCGGAACTCGGCGCTCTTAATCTTTTGGAGGTGAGTCCGCTCGACAGTGTCCAAGGAGCCCTGCGCAAGCTCAAGCAGCACCTTCTCATTTTTCGTACAGTCTCGAAAAGTTGACCAGGGAATCTGCTCCTCTGCTTTCCAAAGCAGCCGGAGGCTCTTGTCGTAGTGCTTCTTACGAAGCGCGTCACCGGCCCCTCCCTCAAATTCAAAGCGCTGATCGTCGTAGTCTCCGCGTCGGCCGCCCAGACGCCAGCGACCGAGGCGCTCGTCGAGACCGCGAACAAAACGGTTCACTCGGCGCTCGCGCGAGACAATCGCCGCTGTTTGCTCCGGAATGAGTTCGATGGGTGAAAAATTCACGGCCTCTCCTTTTCTGACCGATCGGTCAAATAACAGCCTGGATTGTGCCCGAGTTTTCTCAGAAATGCCAGCTTTGGTTGGCCCACTCAATAATGCCCCGTGGGAATTTGGAGTGGGCTCTCAACTCAAGTGCCTTTCGATCCGTAGAGCGGGGGACACCTGGAGGCTCTCAATGGAATGGTTGGGTTCGCATGCGGCCATGATCGGAACCGTCTTAACCGCAGCATCTTCTTACGTTCTCTTTTTCCTGCGAGACTGGCGGGAACGCGAGCAAGCCACCAAGGACCGAGAGGCTGCCCGATACCTGCCTGAAAACCGCTGGCGGTCGAATCAACGAGAGCAAGCCCTTGATCTGCTTATTCATGAGACTCAGCTGGAACGTCGTTTTGAAACCTTAGATCGCTCTTTTCCCGAGTTGAGCGCTGAAAACACCCGTGTTTTGCTCCGAGAGGTGGGGGGCCGAGTTGTCAACCGCAGCGACGGTTCTGAATGGTGGCATCACCGGTCGAGACGGCTCGACCTCATCAATCGCCACCGAACACGACAAGGTCGCGCGCTCTACCACCCGCCTGCGAGCTAGCAGGCCATCGGGGCGAGCCCTTGCCCCTTCGCGGGCGGATCGACGGCATGCACAGCCGTCTCCTAGGCCTGCAATGCAGACGGAAACGGCTTCCATTCCCCTCGGGGTATAATTTGTTCGGCGTTGTTTCTGTTACCTTTTGCGGCACGCTGGCCCCTTACTTGTGAGTCCGCTCAAGAGAACCTGGGGAGAGAGACCCGGGATCGCGACCGGGCAGGGATGCTCTGGCATCCGTCTTGATGAAAACATCGTTTCGGGGCTCGAATTCCCCGAGGACGCGAGGCAACCCGTGTCTACTGACCGTCATAACATGCCGCCCCCGACCACGGAGCCCAACTCCATCCCGTCGCCGGAATCGGCGGAGTTCGAGTCACGGGGGCCGACCGCCAGCCCCATGCCTGTGCCCTCAGAATGGAACGGACGCTCCTCTAGCTACCCGCGGGATTCCGATGTCGCCACTTGCTTCGAACAACAAGCGGACCGATCCCCGACCGCCACGGCGCTCTGGGCTGCAACACGAATTCCGTATTCCGAGCTAGAGGCCTGGGCGAACCGAATCGCGAACGGGCTCTTGAGCCACGGCATCGGAACCGGAGACTTCGTCGGGATCTGCCTGGAACGATCGCCGGAAATGCTCGCTGGGATTCTCGGCATCCTCAAGACCGGGGCAGCCTACGTCCCCCTGGACCCGAGCTTTCCAGACGCCCGCCTGGCGCAAATCCTTCAGCAAGCTCACCTCGAAACAATCTTGACGAATCAAGCCGGCAGCGGCCGCTGCCAGACCCTCCACGGCGCCCTCCCACCTGGAGTTCGGTTGGAGTGTTTTTCTGTCGATCCCGGCAGCTCCTGGCTTCGAGACGTATCGGCGGGGCGTCCCCTGGTCGACCGGCGCCCACTCGACATCGCCTACGTGATGTATACGTCGGGCTCCACCGGTGAACCCAAGGGAGTGTGCATTCCGCACCGTGCGATCCTTCGCCTTGTCGAGAACAACGATTTTGCACAGTGGGGTGTCGAGGAAAGAATTCTCTGCTTCGCCCCTATGGGGTTTGACGCCTCGACTTTTGAAATTTGGTCAGCCCTACTCCACGGCGCGCAGCTCCATCTTTTCCCAAGCGGTATTCAGTCTCTCCAGGATCTATCCGCATTTCTCGCGACTCGGAAAATTACGACGGCTTGGTTGACCGCCGCGCTCTTTCATGAAATGGCGGATTACTTCCCCGATGCGCTGGCCGGAGTAAGGCAATTGTTGGCTGGGGGCGATGTTTTGTCCCCGAAGCGGGTGCGTCGAGTCCTCGAGGCCATGCCCCCCGGTAGTCGGCTCATCAATGGATACGGGCCGACGGAAAACACGACCTTTACCTGTTGCCACGTTCTCCAGCCAGGGGATGAGGTCGGCGATTCCGTGCCGATCGGCCGACCCATTGCCAATAGCTGGATTCGAGTCCTCGATGAGCACATGAATCCAGTTGCCGTTGGAGAAGCCGGCGAGTTGTATGCCGGTGGAGACGGCCTGGCCACCGGCTACTTGAATCAACCAAAGCGCACCGATGAGTCGTTTGTCACCGATCCTTTCTCCGATCATCCGCAAGCCCGATGCTACCGGACCGGTGACCTAGTCCGCTGGCGACCAGATGGACTTCTCGAATTCATCGGGCGAGTCGATGGACAGATTAAAGTCCGGGGCTACCGCATCGAACCCGGCGAAATCGAATCATCCATTTCCTCACACCCCCAAGTGCGAGATGTCGCAGTCATTGCTCCCCTCCGAGGTGAGTCGCGCAAACTCATCGCCTACATCACCGGTCCATTGCAAGGCCACCCCCCAAGCCAAGAGGAGCTGCGGGATTTCCTGAACGCTCGCTTACCCCACTTCATGCTTCCCGACGAGTGGGTGATCCTCGAACGGATGCCCATGAACCCAAATGGAAAAATCGACCGAGGTGCGCTCCCAGCCCAACGAGCAGAAACCAGCCATCGTGGGGGGGCATCGGGTCACTCCCTCGAATCCCAAATGACCAACTTGTGGGCGGAAATTCTCGACCGTGACGGACTGGCGTCAACGGACTCGTTTTTCGATCTCGGGGCCAACTCTCTGCTGGCTCTGCGCTTCGTAGAGGAAATGAAGCGGCGGCACGGCATCGAGATTCCGCCCATTCGAGTTTTTCAACACTCGACAGCCCTCGACTTGGCGGAATGGGTCAAGCAGGGGAGTCGTTCCGGCCGGACCAGACGGAACGGCCGGCAAGACAACAGCGCTCTCGAGCGAATCGCCATTGTGGGTATGGCCGGGCGCTTTCCAGGGGCAGCGGACGTGCCGTCTTTTTGGCGCAATCTATGCGAGGCCCGTGAGTCAATTTCTTTCTTCGAGACGGACGAGCTCGACCCCGGCAACGACCCGCGTGAGACCACTGCAGACCATTACGTAGCCGCAAGAGGAATCCTTGAGGATGGGGATTGCTTCGACGCGGAATTCTTCGGCGTCAGCCCACGACTCGCGCAAGTGATGGATCCACAGCAACGCGTTTTTCTCGAGACCGCATGGTCTGCTCTCGAAGATGCCTGTATCGACCCTTCACGATGTGAAAACCTGATTGGAATTTTCGGTGGCGTCGTTCACAACACCTACCAACCCAATTTTTTGTGGAAAAGACCTGACCTTTCAGAGTCCGTGGGCACTCTTCAAGCACGCCTGGTGAACGACAAGGACTACGCCCCGATCAGCGTGGCTCACAAGCTGGACCTCAAGGGACCGGCGGTCAACGTGCAGAGTGCCTGTTCGACCTCCCTGGTCGCGATCTCTCAAGCGTTTCATGCGCTCCGAGCAGGCCAATGCGACATCGCATTGGCCGGTGGCGTGGCCGTGACAGCGCCCATTCGGAGTGGTCACCTTCACCTTGAAGGGGGCATGCAGAGCGTAGACGGGCACACCCGGCCGTTTGATGCTGACGCCACCGGAACGGTATTCAGTGACGGCGCCGGAATGGTGGTTCTCAAAAGATTGACCGATGCGGTAGAGGATGGCGATACCATTCACGCGGTGATCCGAAGCGCAGCCGTGAATAACGATGGAGCTGATAAAGCAAGCTTCACAGCTCCGAGCATTGAAGGCCAAGCGAGCGTCATCGCAATGGCTCTGGAGCAGGCAGACCTTTCTGCTGAAGATATCTCTTACGTCGAGGCCCACGGTACGGGCACACCCCTCGGTGATCCGATTGAAGTGGCTGGGCTCACTCAAGCCTTCCGGGAAAGCACTGAGCGAACTCAATTTTGTGCATTGGGCTCGGTCAAGAGCAACGTTGGCCACCTCACCGCCGCAGCGGGCGTCGCGGGCGTTATCAAGACGGCGCTAGCCCTTCGACACCAGAAGATTCCGGCGAGCCTCCACTTTGAATCCTCAAATCCCGAGATTGACTTCGAGAAGACTCCTTTCTTCGTCTCTCAACAAACCATGCACTGGACGAATACTCACAATGCACCTCGCCGAGCCGGGGTCAGTTCCTTCGGCGTGGGTGGCACCAATGCACACGTGATCCTGGAAGAATACTGGGATCAGCCCCGCTGCGAGCCGACTCGGCGACCCGCACACCTTCTGCTCGTTTCCGGCCAAAACCCAGACCGCTGCCAAACGCTCGAAAGCAAGCTCGCTCAATATCTCCAATCTGAAAGTGCCGAGGGTCTTGGCGACGTCGCCTGGAGTTTGGCGATCGGCCGAAAGCCCCTCTCTCATCGAAGTTTTTTTGTCGCCCCGGACCACAATTCGGCCGCCGAGCTACTCCGAGGCGATGGGCCTGGACCTCGAGTTCGCCGGTCCGAAGCGCCCCAAAGGCCACCAGGCGTGGTTTTCCTCTTCCCAGGCCAGGGCTGCCAATCTCCGCACATGGGTCGAGGCCTCTACGCCGTTGAGCCCCTCTACCGTCAAGCCCTGGACGCCTGCGCGGCCATCCTCCAAGAACACTGCGGGCTCAATCTGATCCGCCTGCTTCACCCCGAATTGGGTCAAGAAACCGCAGCAGCCAAAACGCTCCAAAAAACAGCCTTTACACAGCCGGCTATTTTCAGCATCGAATACGCCCTAGCTCGCCTCTGGATGGGTTTAGGAATCACGCCAACCGCGATGATCGGGCATAGCGTGGGAGAGTTCACGGCTGCATGCCTTGCGGGCGTAATGTCCTTAGAGGAAGCCCTCGTTCTGGTCGCGGAACGTGGGCGCCTGATGGAGTCAATGCCCGCAGGCTCAATGCTCTCGGCGAGAATGGGCGCTGAAGAGCTCAAGGCCATTCTCCCCGACGGCCTCTCTCTCGCCTGCGAAAATTCACCGATCTTGTCGGTCGTCTCCGGCCCTTCCTCACAGATTGACGCCCTGAGCGTGGAATTGGAGAGCCTGGGCGTGGTGAATCAAATTCTCCACACCTCGCACGCCTTCCACTCCGCGATGATGGATCCCATCATTGAACCTTTTCGGAAGCAGGTGGCTCGAAAAAGTCTCAATGCCCCGACACTGCCCATTATTTCTACGGCCACAGGCAGGGCCCTGTCGCCGGACGAAGCGCAAGACCCGAATTACTGGGCACGTCATGCCCGGTCACCGGTACGGTTCGCAGACGCCCTTCGGACGGCGCGAGAGGTCGCCCCGGACCAGGTCTTCCTAGAGGTCGGCCCACGCAATACGACGAGTACTTTTGCCCGACAGACCGGCGGGCCCGAGTTGGGGCAGCGCGTCGTATCGACCCTCGAAGCGGCGGGCGACCTTGAGCAGGAGCCCTCTTCTTTTCTCAACGCAGTCGGTCGCCTCTGGACACTAGGCGTCGATCTCGACTGGGAAATTTTCTTTGCGGCACAAGAGAAACGCCGGGTGTCGCTCCCGACGTACCCGTTCCAGAGGAAACGCCATTGGATCGAAATCAACGCCGCCTCTCAAAGCGCCACCCGCCCGATTCAAAGGGTCGATTCAACAGAGAGCTCCGTCACAGTGCTCATCGAGAACCAGTTAGACCTAATTGAACAGCAGCTTGCTCTCCTCAAGAAAACATAATTTTCTCGCCGCTTGGAATTGACCACAGGATATCGACATGCCCCCCAATGAAACTCTAACCGTCCGCATCCAGAGCCTCCTTAGTGAACTCTCTGGCGTGTCAGGTTCCGAGCTCTCACCGGACGTCCATTTTCTCGAACTGGGTTTCGACTCTCTCTCTCTGACTCAGCTAACTCAAGAGATCCGGTCCATCTTTGGCATCGATGTCAAACTGCGCTCGCTCATTGAGGAACACAACAGCATCAACGCATTGGCGAGGCATATCGCACCGCACGTCCCCACCTCAGCTAACACATGCAATCAGACCTCACCCGAAACACCCCCCTCGGCTCTGCAATCGACTTCGGGTCCGCCCGCAAACAATCGCCAAGAAATTGAAACCATCATTGCCAAGCAGCTCGAGTTGATGAAACAACAACTCGAGACGTTGCGCGCAGCACCAGACGCGGACCAAAGCGATACGCTGCACAGCGAGGCGGCTGCTCCGAGTCCACCCTCGACGCTGCCCTCACAGCCAAGGAAGACGGCAAGCGCCCCACCGCAGCCTGTCCAACCTCGCCGAGGAGACGACCGCCCGCTTCGAATCGACCAAATTGATGAACTCGACCAGCACCGAAGGCTCGGTTTGGAGAACCTGATCGAACAGTACGTGGATCGCACCCGCCGGTCTCGGGACCATGTTCAAAAGCATCGCGCACACCATGCGGACCCCCGAACGGCTTCGCTCTTTCATCGGGCGTGGAAGGAGATGGTCTATCCGATTGTGGTTGAGCACTCGGAAGGAGCGCGCCTAAAAGATATCGATGGCAACATCTATATCGACCTGCTCAATGGCTTCGGGCCCAACTTCCTCGGCCACGCCCACCCGCGCGTCCTCGACGCCCTCCGCACGCAATTGGATCGCGGCATCGAGGTCGGTCCGCAAACGCCCCTGGCTGGAGAAACAGCGGAGCTGGTTTGCGAATTAACAGGCCTTGATCGAGCAAGCTTCGTGTGCACCGGCTCGGAGGCCGTCCAGGCTGCGATCCGATGCGCCCGCACTTTCACTGGAAGGAGTAAAATCGTTGTCTTCAGCGGAAGCTATCACGGCAACTTCGACGAAGTGATCGTCCGCGGTACATCTGACCTCGACAAACCACTCACTTTCCCCGCAGCCCCTGGCATCCCCAAGCGGGCCGTCCAAGATATCGTCGTCCTACCCTACGGCGAAGATGAATCCCTGCGCGTGATCGAACGATTGGGACCCAAGCTCGCAGCCGTTTTGGTCGAACCTGTTCAGAGCCGAAGGCCCGAGCTCCAGCCTCGTGATTTTCTCCACACTCTCCGCGGGATCACCCAGCAGTGCGAATCTCTACTCATCTTTGACGAGGTCGTCACGGGCTTTCGCTGCCACCCCGCTGGAGCGCAGGGCTACTTTGATGTGTCGGCCGACCTCGCCACCTACGGAAAGGTCGCTGGCGCGAACATGCCCATGGGAATCATCGCCGGCCGAAGCGACGTCATGGACACCTTTGATGGGGGCGTGTGGCAATACGGTGACGACTCGATGCCAGAAGCGGGAGTCACGTTCTTTGCCGGCACCTTCGTTCGCCATCCACTCGCCATCGCTGCGGCGCATGCGATGCTCGTCTTCTTGAAGGAGGAGGGACCGGAGCTCCAAGAGGACCTCAACCGGAAAACCGCCCAGTTTGCGGACAGAGTGAACGCCATATTCAAGGAGCATGCTGCGCCAGTCGAGCTATCACATTTCGCGTCAGTGATGTATCTGCGGAATCTCGACGAAAGCGAATTGGGCGGCCTTCTCTGGTATTTCCTCCGCCTCGAAGGAATCTATCTCCAGCAGGGTTTCCCTTCCTACCTCACCTTGGCCCACGGAGAGGCAGAAATCGAACTCATGGTAGAAGCATTTCGCCGCAGTGTCGCCAAAATGATCGAATACGGTTTCTATCCGGCAGCAAAGCCTCGGTTGCGATCGGTCACCGCATCAGTTCCCGATATTCCTAAAGAGCCGCCCGTCCCGGGCGCACGCCTAGGCAAAGATCCCTCAGGGCAACCAGCCTGGTACGTGCCAGATCCCAATCGACCAAATCATTATTTACGCGTTTCCTGAAATCCAAGAGCGCCCCCTTTTAGAGGAATGAATTAGAGGAATGAACAGCCACCCCCCATGAGTGAGCAGGACCAACACGACTTAATTCCCGTTGATTTCGACCCATTCGCAGGGGGCGAACTCTCCAGGACCATCTCGGCCACAGAGTCCCAGAAGGAAATCTGGACAGCGGCCCAGCTGGGCGACGACGCAAACTGCGCTTTTAATGAGTCGGTTTCGCTTCGGTTCAAGGGCGAACTCGACATGCCAGCTCTGCTTCGGGCGCTTGAGCTCTTGGTGGAACGACACGAGGCTCTGCGGACTACCTTGAGCCCGGACGGCGAAACACTTTGCGTGGCCCCAGTGGGCGTTGCTGACGTGACTTCAAGGGACTGGTCGGCACAGGGTCCGGATCACAATTCGTCAGCGCTGGAGTCGCTAATCCATGAAGCTGTGAAACGACCATTCGATCTCGAGCATGGCCCACTGGCTCGATTCTGGTTGGTCAAATTATCTGACTCACTCTCGGAGCTCATCATTTCCGCTCACCACATCGTCTGCGATGGTTGGTCGACGGCCGTTCTTCTAAAAGACTTGGGTAGCCTCTACGCACTGACCACGAACTCTGCGTCGCCCCTCACTCTTCCCCCTGCAACGCCCTTCAGCGCATACGCTGATCGACTCACGCAAATCGACGACACTGAAACCTGCGAATTCTGGATTCAAAAATTTCACCGAGATGTTCCAGTCCTCGACTGGCCCACTGATGAGCCGCGCCCCGCACTTCGCACTTTCGAATCTGCTCGAATCGACACGCGGATCAACCAAACCTTGGTTTCCGATCTAAAGGATGTCGCCGCTAAGCACAAAGTCAGTTTTTTTGCACTTCTCCTCGCTGCCTGGGAGGCCTACGTAAGCCGATTGACCGGTGCCGGGGATGTCGTCACAGGGATTCCCGCCGCAGGCCAATCCGCAGCTGGCTTGCCGGGAGTAGTCGGGCATTGCGTAAACTTGCTCCCAGTTCGAAGTCACATCCAGTGGGGCGAGAGTTTTTCCGAACTTCTGGCCAAAACTCAGTCCGCTCTTCTGGACGCTTTCGACCACCAGGAGTACACCTTCGGAAGCCTGCTCAAACAGATCCCCATGACACGGGATCCCAGTCGCGTCCCAGTAGTTCCCATCCAGTTCAACCTCGATCAATCCATCGATCCCGAGAAGCTCGGTTTCCCTGACCTCGAAGTTGAATTTCGATCGAACCCACGAGCCTTTGAAAATTTCGAAATCTTCATCAATCTCACAGAATCTGCGGGCAGTTTGGAAATTGCAACGCAGTACAACACAAACCTTTTCCACTCCGAATCAATACGCCGCAGGCTCGCTGGCTTCGAGGTGCTACTACGAACGGTCGCGGATCAACCCGAAATAGAAATTGGACGACTCCCGACGGTTGCTGCAGATGAACGCTCGCTTGTCTTGGAATCGTGGAACAAGACAGCACAGCCCCATGATGCTTCAGTTAAAATTCACGAAATCATCCTTGGCCAAGCGGAGCGAACCCCCGAATCCATCGCGCTCGAATGTGGAAACGATCGCATCACTTATCGAGCCCTCCAAGAAGACTCTCTGGTTCTCTCGAACCGATTGATGGAAATCGGAGTTCGACCGGGCGACCTCGTCGGCCTCGCCCTCGAGCGCTCGATCGAGATGGTCGTGGCAGCCGTTGCGATCTGGAGATGCGGTGCGGCCTATGTGCCTCTCGACCCAGAATTCCCCCCACAGCGCATCCGACATATGGTCAAGGACTCTGATCTAGCGACCCTGGTGACGACTAGGTCCCTCGCTGAAAGCCTGCCCGAAGTCCGACTTGGTGGCCCCGTCTTCGTGGATGAAGTACCCAGCGAGGGCTTCCGTCAACGGTCCGTGGACCAGCCCTCCGACGAAGACGCTCGGGCCTATGTGATTTACACATCGGGTTCGACGGGCACCCCCAAGGGCGTCGAAGTGCCGCATCGAGCCGTGGTGAATTTCTTAGAAACGATGGCTCGAAATCCAGGACTCGGTCCGCAGGACAGACTAGTGGCCGTGACCACTCTCTCATTTGACATTTCAGTACTGGAACTATTCCTTCCCCTAACCGTTGGGGCTTGCACGATCGTGGCGACCGAGGCGGAAACCCGTGACGGTCGAGCGCTCCGAAAACTTCTCGAACAAAGTCACGCCAGCACAATGCAAGCCACCCCCGCAACATGGCGTCTGCTCTCGGAATCAGGATGGCGTGGTGGTTCAGGATTCACCGCCCTCTGCGGAGGCGAGGCATTTCCCGCCGACCTTGCAAAAGAGCTGTCTGCGAGGGCCGCACGGGTCTTCAATATGTATGGCCCGACTGAAACCACGATCTGGTCGACGTTGCACGAGCTCAACGGCGAGGAAACGACTGTGCCAATCGGTCAACCGATTGGAAACACACAAGTCTACGTTTTGGATAACAACCTCGAACCCACTGGAGTGGGTGTACCCGGAGAACTCTTCATCGGTGGAGAAGGCCTGACGCTCGGTTATCTCGGAAAGCCCGAACTGACAGAGGAGCGCTTCATCGACAACCCCTTCCGCGCTGGAGACCGGCTCTATCGAACGGGAGATTTCGTACGATGGGACACGAAAGGCCGGCTTGTCTTCAGCCGCCGACTCGACAGCCAAGTCAAGGTCCGGGGTTATCGAATCGAACTTGGCGAAATCGAATCTGCCTTGGCCGACCACCCTTCTGTAGCTGAAGCGGTGGTGATGGTGTACGAACGGGATCCGGGCGATACACGCCTTGCTGCCTATTGCGTCTCGGCTGCGTCTGGGCTGGCTGATGCATCGGCTCTGCGAGCGCACCTCGGGCAGCGACTACCCGCCTATATGGTTCCGCAGCACTTCATCAGCCTCGACTCGATTCCCCTGACGCCCAACAAAAAGGCGGACAGAAAGGCGTTGCCTCTGCCCGACGTCGACCAAGATGCGGGAAGACAATACCGAGAGCCCGCGCCCGGCGTCGAACGAGAACTCGCACTGATCTGGAGCGAGGTGCTGAACGTTGACCAAGTCGGTGCCGACGAAGACTTTTTTGACCTCGGAGGCCATTCAATCCTAGCGACTCGCGTGGTCGCGCAAGTCAGTGAGCGGATGGGTGTTGAACTCCCCCTCAGAAGAATTTTTGCCACCCCTGGACTGGCCGCATTGGCTGAATACATCGATGCTCTCGGAGTATTGGGCCAAGGCGTCTCGCTGGACCGCGGCGAATCAAAAAATCGTGAAGAGGTCTCGTTCTGATGGACTACCTAGGTTCGGAGAGGGCTGACCATTGAGGTCGGCCGCTGCTCTTCTCAAGGCTCTAGCCGCCCGAGACATCCGAATCCGCGCGGAGGACGATCGCCTAATCGTTGATGCACCAAAAGGTTCGATCGACGAGGCGCTCGGCGGTGAAATCAGGGCAGCCAAAGTGGATCTTCTTGAAATCCTTCGAGAAGCCAAGTCCGAGTCAACGACCGCAGAAACACCGGTCCTTGCGGTGGGGCCCCAGGCCGATGGTTGCCTCTCGCCCTTTCAGGAACGAATTTGGATGCTGGAGCAGATTCGCCCGGAATCGGGCGAAAACAATCTACCAGGAGCTTGGAGCCTTCGAGGCAAACTGAATAGAACGGCCCTCCAGGCTGCTCTATCAGACTTCGTTGATATGCACCCGATGCTTCGAACTCGATTTTTTGAAGAAGCGTCACGGGTCACAAGCCAAGAAGATCCTAAACTCGAGATTCCTCTTCAACGAATCGATTTTTCGAGCTTGCCCGAGGAAAGGCGCAACGCAGAATTCCAACAATGGCTCGAAGACATGGCCCGCATTCCTTTTGATCTATCGAGCGAGCCACCGCTTCGGTTGTACCTTGCTCGTCTCGGCCCCCAAGAACATGCAATTTACGCTGTGAGTCATTCGATTGCTTGGGATGGTTGGTGCTTTGACATCCTATTGCAGGACATGGGCCTCCTGTATCGGGCGCATTGCCTCCAAGAGGAAACTGGAATTTCTCGACCGGCTCTCCGCTACGAAGACTTCGCCTACTGGCAACGGGCCCGAGGCCAAAGCGAACGGGCCCGAGAAGATTTGCTCTTCTGGCAACAGCGCCTCTACGGTGGTCTGAGAACATTGCCTATCCCAACCGACCATCCACGCTCCGAGCAAGCCAATCATGCCGGTGCCCGATTTAATTTTTCACTCAGCGATAATCTTGTGGCACGCCTGTCCGACCTCGCTCGGAGTGAAGGCGTTACGGTTTACATGTTGCTGTTATCCATCTGGTCCATCTTGGTCGGGCGAATGGCCAACGAAAGCGACGTTACAATCACCACTCCGGTCCGAGGCAGAGACCAGAGCAATCTCGAAGGCGTCATTGGCCCCTTTACCAACACACTCTTTCTCCGAATCGACTGGAAACCCGGGGTCTCATTCCGCGAGATGATCCGCAAAGTCAAGGAGATTAGCCTCGAGGCCATGAGTCATCAGGCGTGCCCTGTCGATGACTTCCTGAGGGCCATGCCGGGAGAATTGAAAGATAGCTCCCTGTTCCAGATCAACTTTTCTTACCAGAATACCGGGGACCGGCTCACCCACTGGGGGGAGCTTGAGGTGGAACAGATCCCGCAGGATTTCCATGCGACACATTCGGAACTCAACCTTTGGGTTCGCGACGCCGGGGATACCCTTTCGGGTGCCATAGACTATCGAACCGACCTTTACGAGGCGGAGCGCATTGAAAAAATTATTGGGTGGCTTCTGCAAGTTCTCGAGCGTACGGTCTCAGCTCCGGACCAACCCATCTCTCAGCATTCTCTCTTGACTGAGAAAGAACGAGGCCAATTGCGGGAGTGGAATCATGCTCGCCCTGGCGGAACGCTTGATCCAGATCGTCTGACGCGGGCCCTTGAAATTCCTGCGACAGTGGCACTTGAAAGTGAGCGGGGAACGTGGGATCGAGGACTTCTGCATGCTCGATCTTTGGAGATTACGCGTGCGCTTTTGGAATCTGGAGTCAAAGAAGGGGATTCCGTAGCGATCAAGATGCAACGTTCGCCCGAGTCTATCATCGCTTTACTCGGTGTTCTTCGAGCAGGAGCATGCTGGGCACCAATTCCCAGCTCCATTCCAGAAAAATCTATAAACGACTGGATCGAACAGATTGGCGGCCGTGCTCTTCTCCACGACTCATCGATCGCAGATCGGAATATACGAGTCCCATCCTGGAGCCTTGACTCTTTTACAGAAAGCTCCTGCACGGAAGCTTTTCGAGTAAGCCGTCGCGCATCCTCTGCTCACATCTGTCAGCTGGTAGGGCCCGTCTCCTCATCGACCCAATCAATCACTCTGGAAACCTTGGAAGTCGTCCTAGAAAGCAGACAGAGCGCCCAGGGGCTGGGTCCCGGAGACCGTTATCTCATGCTGCTCTGCCCTGATGATCCGGCATTCGCCCCCGCCGTACTCAGTGCCCTAGCCAGCGGAGCGACCTTGGCGACTCCAACCGAGAATTGCGCCGTGGATGAGTTGCGTCTGCGGGCTTGGATCATGCATCTGGAGCCGACGAGTATCGAAACCGGCGGGGCCCTCCTTTATGCGCTCCCTGGAGCCACCGCCGGCAATCGACTCGATTCGCTTTGGATCCACGGCGATCTGACGCAAAGGCTCCAGATCGACCTCCCAACCGCTTCCAAAGGCACCTGGCACGTTGGCGGCAGTCTCTCGACCGGCCACTGGGGCCTTCTTTTCCCTCGGAGCGAGAATCCGCCTTCTGGAGAACCCCTCGCCGGCGGGCCAGCTCCAAGCTTCGAATCGCGTGTCATCGACAGTAATGGGCTTGAGCTTCCTCCCGGCATTCCCGGTCAGCTTGTCTTGAGTCAGCTGGGGGACACCCTTCCCTTCAATACACCTTGGCGGGCCGTCTGGACACTTCATGGAGATCTCAATATTTCGGAAAGACAGGACGGGCTCGTCTGGGCACAAGGAGGATGGATCGACATCCCGAGACTTCAAAAAGCCCTTCAAGCCCTCTCTTTCGTTGATGATGCTCACCTTGAAGCCCGCCCTAGCTCGACCGGGGACAGTAGATTGATTACATGGGTTGCCTACAACGGTGACCGCGAACCGACGTCCACAACCCTGAGAAACGCCCTTGCCCGTGAGTTAAAAGACCAATCTCTCGGCGGGATAATTCTACCAGTCGACAACATTCCCCGAGACAAAGGAGGCGCAGTCCGTTCTCGCGTTCTTCCAGATCCAAGCAAAACAACCGTCGCGGCCTTCGAAGCGCCTCAATCCGCTATAGAGAAAACTTTCGCTCACATTTGGCAAGACCTCCTGGGCGTGGATCGGGTGAGCGTTCACGATTCGTTCGCTGAACTGGGAGGGACTTCGCTCCAAGCGCTACGCGTTATTCAAGAAGTTGAAAGCCTTACCGGTTGGTCGTTCAGCCCGAGACTTCTCTTTTTCCAGACCCTGCGACAGATCGCGATGCGGGCACCCCGAGAAGGCAAGCTTTCATGAACCCTTTCTTTATGGGTCCAGAGAGGAAACGCCTCTACGGCCTCTACCATCCGCCCGTCCTCCGAGGACCCGGAGGGAAGGGTGTCGTCCTCTGCAATCCCTTAGGGTCGGAATCTAGCCGCGCACATCGTTCCTTTCGGATCCTGTCGGACTCCCTAGCTCGATCCGGTTGGCATGTCCTGCGGTTCGACTACCGGGGAACCGGGGACTCCGCCGGCGACGTAGATTCGGTCACACTCAACGACTGGGTCGAAGACATCGGGGTGGCTATCAATGAGCTTAGGGCGATCGCCGAGCTGAAAGGCGTACACCTTCTCGGCCTTCGGCTCGGAGCGCTCCTCGCGACCGCCGCTGGGCTGAGACACGCGGACACTCAAGGCCTCATCTTGTGGGATCCGGTTGACCTCCGTTCCCAATCGGTCTTGGGCGCACAGTGGACCGGCCAGCTCGATCAACCGGTGCCAATGGATTCGGGAGGCGCTGCAAACGTACGAGATTTTGAGCAGATGCTTCTGGAGATCAAGAAAGAGCCCCGCGAAAGTCATTCTTCTTGGCCCCACCAGGCACTCGTCTTGGGTTCCAAGCTGATTCCCGATCGTTTTCGAGAGCTTATCGGACAGAACCTTAGACGCATGGCTTTCGAAGAGACCGATGCCCCTCCCCCGTGGCTTGAAGAGAGCAATTTCGGAGCCGGCCCTGTTTCGGCCCGGGCGATTCAAACCATTTCTACATGGACGGGCCTGGCTCCATGACCCCTGAAACCCAAACGGCTGAATGCAGTACTTCCCCCGACGAACGGGCCATTCAATATGGCTTCAGTTCGGACCTCAATGGGATCCTAACGCTTCCCTCTGTCAAAGTTGACACGGATAGACCCTGCCTAGTGATTCTCAATGCGGGAATCCTTCACAAGGCCGGCCCCAGTCGTCTTCATGTCCGCTTGGCCAGAGCGGCCGCGATGCGCGGACTTCCTGCCTTCCGCTTTGACTTCGCAGGAGTCGGCGACAGTCCTCCGCGGAAGGACGGTCGCACCCTTTCCGACGGAGTATTGGTCGACATTGCAGAAACCTTCGACTTCCTGGAATCAAAAATTGGAGTTTCTCGCTTTATTCTGGCCGGCCTCTGCTCCGGCGCCGACAACTCGCTCCGGGCAGCGCGCGGTGACTCGCGAGTGGTTGGAGCCGCCCTGCTCGACCCCACCGTTCACCGGACACCCAAATGGTACTTAAACCACTATCTCCCCCGTCTGCGTAGTCGAGAGCGAATGAACCACCTCCTGAGCCTAGAGAACGTCAATCCGAAGCAAATCCAAGACCTACTTCGCCGGTCATTCAAGCGCTCCTCAGAGAAAGAGCGACCGGAATTATTCAGGACAGGCCTCTCCGACAAGTATGATATTGCTCGACACATCGAGGAAACAATTCAACGAGGCTGCCATCTCTTTTACGGATTTACGGGTGGATGGAGCAATTACTACAACTACCCTGGGCAATTACGCGACCTGTACCCGAACCTTAGTCGCCCCGCTTTGATTCACTTAACCCATTATCCGGAAACAGGTCACACTTTCCAGACGACCGAAGACCGAAACAGGCTGATTCAGGACCTGACCGACTGGTTCGAACTTGTTGCGCTGGCACCAAAGGCTCGGCAGTCATGACGGGCATAGGCGACCGCAAAATCAGGTCAACTCACCCTTTCGATGCACGAAAAATAAACCGCATCGAACACGAATTCTCCGACCATCCATTGCTCAGTGCACAAGCACTTCGGGAACTGGCCAAACGTCTCGATTCAGCGAAAACGGGAAAAGTTAAATTCATTGACCCCAACGCTGAGGCTGGCTCAGACTTCATCTTGGGAACCCAACCTCCGCAGGGTCGATCTATCGACGATATTTTCGACAACCTCCATGAACCCGGAAGCTGGATCGCCATTTACGAAGTCCGTAGCGACCCTGAGTATGGGCCACTTATCGACGAAGTCATCGCAGCCGGGGCTCAACTCATCGGCCAGGAAAGTCAAACTATATTTGACTCCGATGCCTACATTTTTATCTCAGCCCCGCCCTCGCTCACCCCATTCCACATAGACCGAGAAAACAACTTCTTCCTTCAGATCCAAGGCCAGAAGCAATTTTCTGCATGGGATCCAAATGACCGAAATACCGTAGACGAACTGGCCGTAGAAGGGTGGATCGTTCGGGGGTCATTGGCCGACGTCAACTGGCGAGAGCATCATGCCCCTAGAGCGGTCGTCCACGACGACCTACTGCCCGGACAAGGGGTCTTCATGCCATCCACTTCGGCCCACATGTCGCGGACTCTCCCTCGACATGACAACACTGATCGCAAGGCTGCCCTTGTTTCAATCTCGATCGGAGTCGTCTACTACACGGCTCTCACAAAAAGGTATGCCCTGATCTACGCGTTGAACTCTTTCCTACGCAAGCTTGGATGGGCGCCCCGACCGCCAGGAGACTGTATTCAGCCGATTGAATCACTCAAATACTACGGCGGCTGGATCGCCACACGATTACTTGAGCGTATGGGTCGCTTTCACCGACAAAGAGGGATGTAGACAGACGTGATCCCGAAGATTCACCCTTCCTGTTCACCTCGCGGACAATTGGATGGGCTGGCGACAAGCCGATACCCAGTCCATTGCATTGAGTTTCACGAGGGAATCCTGGAACATCCTTTATCCAAGAATTTCCTGAGACGGAGATGGCCCCGACTTCGTCGAGACGGAGTTCCAGCTCTATGCCTGGCTCGAAAGCCGCTACCACGTCACAGCGCTTTTCTGGGGCACTTGGATGGTCGCGGAAGCTTTTCCCGAAAAAAAACCGAGCGGCCAAACAGCCTTCTCGGGGCAGTCACAACGGCGGCTCGCGATTGTGCTGATGGCCACTCTACTGACCGCCAACTATGCGGAAGCAGTCATCGACCGGAGAGAACGAAGACGCGACTGGGCGGACCATCTCGCAGAACTAGCCCATCAGCTGCAAGTCCTGAATCCGTCGCGTGAACCGGTCATCATCCGAAGCATGGCCAAGAGGTTCGAAGCCACAACGGGTGGCGAAAAAAACTTTGAAGACCCTCGAATTTTCTACCTAGCTGACGTCAAAGGCTGGGTCATCGCGAAAGATGATACCGGAGTGCAGGCCCTCTCGACGCCCGCTCATCCTGGAAGCGCCTCCTTACCTCCTGACTCCTGAATCAGGTTCTCGCCTCAATTCGGATCCATGCCGGCACAACACCCGGAGACTTCGCGGCTGACAGCTTCCACAACTCTGTTTCTGTGCCGTCTTGCGTAAAACCCGCCTCTCCATACAACCCACTTGCTGGATCATTGCGGTCAGAGGGTCGGAAAACACCAACAAATTCTTTCCCTGCCCCCTCTGCTTCCATCACGCGTGACAACGCAACCTGCTCAACGCCGTAACCCATCGCACGACAACTCATTATGAAAGAATTAAACACGACCCGGGAATCCTCACGTTCGACAATGACGACAACGACAAGACCAAAATCACCGAATCGATCAGCCAAGTTTGCCACATAAATCTCTTGCTCTGCGCTGGCAACAAATTCCTCCAGCTGGCTTCGGTCATAACGGATCGTCGTCGTATTGAATTGATTCGTGCGTTGAACGAGCTCTGTCACACGGTCGAGGTCTTCGGTCCTCGCCACGCCAAATCGCAGAACCAAGCCGAGATCGCCCAGCATGGATTCAAAGTCAACTGAACCACTTGTCGCCTTTCTCCTTTCTGCCTGAGCTCGGTACATTTCCGTACGAGCTCTGGCCTCGGCCGTGTCTCTTGTGTTCGGAAATTCAAGAAGTCGCGCGAGCGCACGCCAAGTCGAAGCGAGGGTTGCATCAAAATTGATTACGGAAGGAAGAGCGCTGCGGACGAACTCCCGCTCTTGAGGGCTATCGTCAATAAAGACGAAAGAATCCATCCCGAGATCGAGCTCTTGAGCCGTTAGCTCTATTGACTTGACCTTGATGTCCCAAGATATTTTTTTCAGAGCGAAATCATCTGGGGATAGAACCATTTCGTCCCAACGGATATTCTTCGGATCGTTTTTGCTGACAGCAACAAGAACGATCCCGGACTCCTTTAGCTTGAGCAGCAGCTCTTGCCGATCTTTATGCTGAATGACTTGACCGTCCGCCATGACGCCGTCCCAGAGCGTATTATCAAAGTCGACCAAAAGAACTTTTGCTTTCCGAAGATCTCTAAATGATGAAAGAGCCTCCACGTAATGACTCGCGAGCAGAGAGCCGAAACGCGCTGTATGGAACATGGCTTGCTGAGCAATTCGCGCCGGGACGATCTCTTCCGAACAAGCACGATGCCCTTCGCGACGAACCACCTCGGACTCCGAAATGAGCAAGCAATTCGGCGTAGCCTCTGCCAATTCAGCAAGTCCACTGTTCAAACGCTTCAACATGCGCTGACGCCCATAGGAAATCGGCGGCAAAATCGGCAGACGCCGTCGCCATCGGCCGAGCGGTAGCCCACATGCGTCATGGAGAAGAAACGGAGCATCGGTCTTTTCTCGGAGCCGATTCAACATGTCAGCGGCCAGACCAACCAAAGCATCAACCCGGCCGTCAAGACCCGACCATCGAAGCCTGTCCGCATCGCGCAAGAGTGCTACGTAGGGCGGGATGCCTTCGTAGGTAAAAAACGAGCACGCAATCAAATCCATCGGATTCTGTGCGAGAAACCGTTCGGCTTGGGCCGTCGAGAGTTCTCGCCCGATCAACGCGCTGAAATAGAGCTCCCGCATATCGAGATCAATTCCGAGCGCGCGACTGGCGGGAATGAGAAAGACCCGCAGATCGTTCATCACGCAATCGCCGAGGGTCAGAAGCCGGATAGAATCGCCGGTAGAGGCCTCTCGCAAACTTTCGTGAAGGCCTATCCAAGTCTTTTCAAGCTCCTGCCATTCTCCACCGAGAATGTCCGCCAACACGCCCGCATCTTCTTCGAGGACCTCAGAAAAAAACTCGCGACGGATCGACGGAGACGCTTGGTGAGGGGCATAGCGCAGTCGCTCATCGAGGTAGACATCTCGATATCGGGATTCGCCGGTTTCGAGGTAGCTCAAAAAGAGTTCGAACAGAGGTTCGACAAAAGCAGCTTTTAGCCGCGGGACGCTTTCGGGACCCGCCCCCTCTATTTGATATCGGTCAACTCGGCTCGGTTGGAAATGCACTCGGTGCCACGCGTCGATCACCCCGTCACGATGCGCGCGAAGGCTTTGGTATCCCGATTGATGCTTGATTGACGTCATATTCGCAGGATCCTTAAAAGAAGCGAAAACCATCGCTCTCCATTGGATGGAATCTAGATCTCTAGGCTGGGCGGGGCACCTGCCCAAACGAAAAGTCGCTGCTGAATCCACAGACGAAGACGGAGAACTCCACCCTGTAGACAACATCGGTCATTTTGTCCTGAATCTTTGGCCAGACGCCACTTCTTAAGCGGCAAAAATGGACGAGCGGCTCTATGCAAAACGAGGGGTGCTCGACACGTCGCGGGGTACGGCCCTCTCCTTTTAAAGGGGCCCCCGGGGTCGATCGAAATCCGGATTGCCAGCCCGCCCCGGAGGTCCCGTCGGGTTGGAAGGCTCCGCTCAGATGCAACCAAGGGGGTCTGATGGACGAATCAATCGTGGCAAATCCGTATACGAGAGCGATCTCTTCAGTAGGCCCTCGATTCTACTCTCGGAGATCGGCTATCGCACATGCACACCAAACTCTCCAACCACGGGCCTATGAACCCCGTGCCCATTGTCGGCCCGAGACTTGCCGGCCGATTCTGGTTGGGACAAACATCGAGACCCTGACGTTTTTGCTGGATTTGAGGTTCTGCAAAGCTGTTATGAATGACAGTCAACAGATTCGCTACGGTTCCCGCTGGACACGACCCTGACCTCAAAGAACCCCCACGGCCAAGTCCTTCCAAGGTGCGTTCGAACGCCAAGCCAAGCTCAACTCTTCATCGAGGCAAGCGTCGTGATCAGTCTGGCTTAAGGGGTCGGAAATGCCAGAGAAAGAGCCTTTCTAATGGGTGACGTGAGGGATACGGCGGAGGGGCGCTCCTCAGCTGATGGCGAACCGAATTACGGTCCATTCAGCATGAGCCGAATCGGCCGGCATACACTGATCTATGGACTCGGTGTCGTCCTTAGCAAAGCTGTTTCATTTTTTATGCTTCCCATCTACACCCGGTTTCTCACTCCGTCCGACTACGGTGTGATGGAACTGATCGAGATGACCCTCGACATCATTTCGATTGTCGCAGGTGCGCAAATCGCCATCGGGATATTTCGGTACTACCACAAAGCCGCGACGGACCAGGAGCGAGATGCTGTCGTTTCGACATCATTCATGGTCCTGGCACTCAGTTACTGCTTAATGGGTGCGTTGACATATTCATTGGCCCCATGGCTGGCCGATCTTGTTTTCGACAGTCGGGACAACGCAGGCCTCATCCGGCTTGCCGCAATGAGTCTGGCTGCCTCCAGCTTCTCAATCGCGCCCCTAACAGCTTTTCGAGTACGCGAACAATCTACCTATTTCGTACTCAGCCAGCTTGGCAAACTGCTGCTCCAAGTCGGACTTAATTTGTATTTCCTGGTCGAACTCGAAATGGGAGTTCGAGGCGTCTTTATGGCGAGCCTCATCGCGAGCAGCGTTGTCGGTGCCGTTCTCGGAGGACTTCTCCTCAAGAACGTCGGAATTCATTTCTCCCGCCAGGCAACCCGGGATCTCGTTCGCTATGGAATTCCGCTCATCGGAACACAAATGGCGACTTTCGCTGTAACTTTCGGTGATCGTTACTTTCTTCAAGCGGCGGCCGACACGGCGGTCGTCGGCGTCTACTCTCTCGCCTATCAATTTGGTTTTCTGCTCGCCGCTATAGGCTACATGCCTTTTGAAATGATCTGGCAGCCGGCTCGCTTCGAAATCGCAGCAAGGCCCGATCGGGATGTGATTTACTCACGCGCCTTCATCTATCTCAACATTCTCCTCATCTCAACAGCAGTGGGGCTATCGGTCTTTGTGCAAGATGTGCTCCACCTCATGGCAACACCTGCTTTCTACTCGGCCGCACACTTTGTTCCCGTGATCGTCATAGCCTACGTGCTTCAAGGTTGGACAGGATTTCAGGATGTGGGGATTCACATGAAGGAACGGACCGAGTTCATCACTGCGGCAAATTGGGTCTCCGCGGTTGTGGCCCTAGTGGGATACGCGATTTTCATTCCGCGCTATCTCGGTTATGGGGCCGCTGGAGTCACCGTGGTCGCTTTCGCCGTTCGCTACGCAGGTTGTTACTGGGCCTCACAACGCCTTTGGCGTGTCCATTACGAGTGGCGGCCGGTTATAAAACTCATCATCCTCGGATTCGCGACTGTTCTCACTTGCGCGTATATCGAAAGCGAGTCGGGGTGGCTCGCATTCATTTACAAAGCATGCGTTGTAACCCTTTTCCTGACTCTGGTCGTCATGGGTGGCATTCTTCCCGCCGAAGACCGCCATAGAATCAGGAAGACCCTTACACTTAGAGCGAATTAGATAACCATGAACTACGCTGCAACACATCGTCCCGCGTGGATCACAGAATGAAAAAAATCCTCTACTGCGAGTTTTGTAATGACGGCACCGCAGGCGGCTCCCATCAAGCACTTTTCGATAGCATCCGGCTTCAGAACGATCGGGAATTCGAGGCCGTCGTGGTCTTCTACGAGGAAAATCGCTTCGTTCAACCGTTACGAGACATTGGTGTCGATGTCCATATCTGGGCAGAACTTCAGTCAGCCGAGCGAGACTATGCTTCGAGCCCGTCTCTCTTCAAAAAAGCATTCGGGATGCTCAGATCTATCCAGACGAGACGCCGATTCCTTAAAACGCAAAACGTAGACCTCGTCCACCTCAATAACTCGCCCCACTATGGATACGACGATTGGCTGCCCGCGGCAAAGTCTCTGAACATCCCCTGCATTGTCAACGTAATGGGGGGGCCCTACCACCTGCCCGCGACCCGCATTAAGCGCTACTGGACTCGGCGCTTCGATCGCTATATCTGCATTTCTCACCATGTCTATCAAGAGCTTGAGTCAGAAGGATTTCCGCTGGAACGCCTTTCGGAAGTCAAGCTGGGTATTGATCTGGAAAGGTTTCGGAAACGAGTGCATCGAAACTCAGCCGAGGTCCGGGCTGAGCTAGACATCCTCGAAAATCAAACCCTGGTTGCCATGGTGGGAAACCTTCAGCCCTGGAAAGGCCACGATGTTGTCGTATCGGCCGTAGAGAACCTTCTTCCAGCTGAAAGAGACCAGCTTTGCATCCTTTTTGTCGGCGCTATTCGGGACGAAGATCAACACCACGTTTCTTCGATGAGAACGCGTATCCGAAACGCAGACCTGAAAAACACGATTCGCTTTCTCGGCTCGCGAGGCGACGTGCCCGACCTACTCAACGCAGCCGACCTTCAGCTACATGCCTCGACTTTTCCTGAGCCCTTCGGCCTTGTTCTTGTCGAGGGACTTTGTTTGGGTACGCCCTTGATTGCTGCGTCATTGGGCGGTCCGCAAGAAATCCTGACACCCGAAACGGGCACGCTTTTTGATCCCAGCCAGCCAGAGGAGCTAACCCGGATCCTACGCGAGCACCTCAAATCCCCAGACAAAAAGCGGGCAATGGCGGTGCTAGGTCCCGAACGTGCTCGAAAATTCGATGCAGGTCGGATGGCAGAGGGGCATGCAAAAATCTACCGGGAGTTTCTCAGCACAACAGCTTCGGATCGGGGCTGAACGGGCAAATCGCGAATCAGGACGAGCTTCGACGACTTCAGTGGCACCCCGGGAGGGATTCGAACCCCCGACCCGCTGCTTAGAAGGCAGCTGCTCTATCCAACTGAGCTACCGGGGCGTGCCGTTTGCTTGTAGTGCATGCCTACACGGCCCGTGCTGAAACGGTGCACTCCCAAGCGCGGAAGGTAGCGGCCCCTCACCAAAATCCGTGGAAACTCTTCGGGCCGGGTCGCGTTGACACCCCGAGGACCGCCGGATAGGCTCCCGCGTCCTTCTGCGGTGGGCGTAGCTCAGCTGGTTAGAGCACCGGATTGTGATTCCGGGGGTCGCGGGTTCAAATCCCGTCGTCCACCCCAAGACCTCTTGAAAGCGTCCCCACCGGAGACCTTTCGAAGGCCCGGCCTAGGCATTCAACCCAAAATGCTGCCCTCGTACCGTTTAGGCGCTCCGCATTTGCCCCAGGGGGGTCCATTACGGCCCCGGTCCGGTCAGCGCTAGACTCCCTGGGTACGCTTTCCACCCTGTTTTGAGAAGAAATCGTGAATCGAATCCGCGCTGCACGACAAGCTCTGGGCTGGACCCAGAATGAATTGGCCGACAAAGCCGGTGTCTCCCCGCGTACAATCCATGCGGTGGAAAAGGGTCGGCCGTGCAGACAAAGCACGAAACGCCAAATCCTGTTCGCGCTCGGGGTCCCTTGGGAGCTGCGTGCTGAATATTTTGTCCGGGCCAAACCGGTGCGCCACGGGATGATCAACGAATTTGATCAACCCTCTCGGAGCGCATCGACCGCCTGAGGCGATTCGACTCGGTCACCGCCGTGTCGATCGCACGATCGGCCGCGGTCGCCATAAAGGCACTCAGAACAGCTGCCGCTTCGACCTCTTCTCCTGCCCCTTGCAACGCGGTCGCTTCCCGCTCAACCAAAATCCGCTCCTCCTCAAGTTGCTCGGACAGCGCATCAAAGGAAGCACGCAGCGCCGAATCCGGTCGGCCCTCCGCCGCGTCAACTGCGTTGCGAAGATCAGAAAAGGCCGCCCATGCAGACGGACCCGCCCCAGGCGAGGCCACCCCCACGCCGCTCGCCAGCGAATCGGGTACCCACCCGTCCATGTACAGCGGTAGAAAAATCCCGAGACACGGCGAGCCAAATGAGGCCCAAACCGGCCATGGCCGGCTGCGATTCTCCGGCAGAGCGGCCACGAGACTGGCTGTTGTCGTTCCCACTGGCTCGGCGTGCATGCAGATCGAGGTTTGCTGAGAATCTCCTTCTCTGCGGACTTCGTTCGGGATCCCATCCGTCTCGCCGTGGTCCCTGAGGACACCCACCAGGCTCGTGACGTCATGCTTGCCACGGCTCGCTTCGAGCAGATTCTCCCCCCGCTCAGATCGTCCCGCAGAGAACGCGCCCTGCACATCGGGATCTCGATAAGCCGCCGCCAAATCGAGGCGGTCACGCCCACCCCACCAACCCTGAAGACGCGCGAAGGATTCGAGATCTCGGGAGCCAATCAACCAGTTCGAGCGCATCGAAAGATGATTGCTTTGAACTGCCAAATCGACCTTTCGGGCCGCCCAGCGCCGACCCGAGGTTTCCATTTGCCAAGCCTGCGCTGGATCGGCCAGCAGAAAGGCATTGTGGTAACCCGCTTCGCCCGGTCCCCGAGCACTGCCTGCCTGCCCATGCTGCTCAATCAAGGTGGCAATGACTTCCAGAGCCTCCCGAGCATCCCGACCTCTTTCTAAACCGAGTCGAACGAGATCCATTCCGATGAGGCCCGGCTCATTTTCGAGGGGCTCTCGGCTGAAAACACTGTGATTTCCAATCGCGACTGCGTGCTCGTTGACCCCTTGCTCATAGCCCCAAACCCAGCCGGGGGAATGCCCCATTACCCCATAGGTCTCCGCCACCTGAGGAATCGAGATATGGGTGCACTGCGCCTGGGAACCCATCGGATGATAGGCTGCGGGAAACTGCACAAACGCCTGCGGCTCATGGACGTGTCGATCGCTGTTCTTGGCGAAGAGCGTCGTTCCATCCCGAGAATTCAGACCCGATACTACAAAGGAATCGCACACGATCTGAAAGTTACCCCAGACCCACCTTGTACGCGCCAGACCGCTCCGCCGCAGCCACTCCCAATCGCCTGCGTTAGAATGACGCCATGTCAAATCCCGAACTCGACGCACTGGGCAATGACCTGACCGAATCCTTTTATCAGGGACTCGATCGCGACGCGATCGTCCAAGCAATCCAAACTCGGCGTGCGGAGGGCGGCTCAGCCTCTGACGCCTTCGTGGTGATTTGGGGCATCGAGGACCCCGCTCTCGTTGAGCGACTCGTCGAGTTGGGTCTGACCACGGAAACCGTGGCGGCGCTGTCCCTAACGCCCCTTGTCGAAGTCGCCTGGGCGGACGGTAAAGTCGACCCCCATGAACGCAAGGCCGTGCTCGACGCTGCCGCTCAATACGGGCTTCAACGAAGCGACATTAGTTACATGCTCCTAGAGGGGAGACTCTCCGAGCGACCCGCCCCAGAGCTGCAACAAACATGGCGCACCTACATGGCGATGCTGGCGCAGATTCTTGATTCGGAAACCATTGCGAATCTGCGAGGTGACGTCATGGCCCGGGCCCGACAGGTTGCGGAAACCAGCGGAGGCATCCTCGGGCTCGGTAATAAGATTTCGAAGTCGGAACTCGCAAAGCTCGACGAACTCGAACAAGCCTTCGTCCCGCGCTGACTTTCTCGAAATCCACACGGGTTTCGAAGAGACCCGTGGCCTCCTAGACCCGCCGGCCGCCATCCAGGATGAGGGTTTGCCCGGTCACGAAGGAGGAAGCCTCGCTCGCCAGGTAGACGACCGCGCCCGCCATTTCGTCCGGCTCACCCATCCGATTTAAGGCGGTCTCCGACAACGAGGCTTGGCTAATTCGTTCGTTCTCCCAAAGAGCTCGAGAGAACTCGGTCTTGATCAACCCCGGGGCGATACAGTTGACCCGGATTCCATCCGCACCCCAATTCTTGGCTTGAGCCTGGGTGAGCATAATGAGAGCGGCCTTTGATACCGAGTACCCCCCCAGGACGTCCGACGCGAGAAAACCGCCCACAGAGCTGACATGGATGACGGCACCCCCGTCTCCGTTTTCGATCATCAACTCACGGGCCGCATTGGATAAGATGTGAGCCGATTTGACATTCGTGTTCATGATCATGTCCCAAGCAGCTTCATCGATTTCGTGCATCGGACCAAAAACCGGATTCGTGCCGGCGTTGTTGACCAAAATATCGAGGCGGCCAAACTTTTCTCGGGTCGTTGACACCAGTGCACGAAGCTCGTCCGACCGACGGACATTCGTCGGCACTGCCAAGGCCCGGCGCCCCGTCGCCTCTACGGCGGAGACTGCCTCGGCCAACGCATCGGGCTTGCGCGCAGCCAAGACCACGTCGGCCCCGTTTTCTGCCAACGCGATAGCGATCGATCGGCCGATTCCGCGGCTGCCGCCCGTTACGATGGCGACCTTTCCGCTCAGAGAGAAATTTGCCACGGGCACTCGCGCCCCTCCTCGATTGATGCATTCGACTCTTCGGCCAGAAAAGAGATAGCACGCGCCCTCTAGACTGGCTGGGCGCAATTGCCATAAGGCGACTAGAATCAGTGGAAATGCTGGTTCACTTTCGTCGTCATCTCTGGATCTGGCCTCTTTTATTCGCGCTGCTTCTCGCCGGATTCGGCTGGATCACGCTGCGGTCTCTTGAGCACACCATGCAGAACCAGGTGCGCAACGAGTTGCTAACCACGCGCCAGGCCGCCGTCGCGGCCCTCAAAATCTGGCGAAAAGAGTCGATGGCCAGCGTAGCCTTAATCGGCGCCGACCCCAGGGTCGTCGACTCCATTCGATCGCTCACGGCGCTTGTCAGAACCCAGGGCGAAAACACCGATGCTTTGCTGAACTCCACCGCCGCCAAGCAGCTTTCGGGAGTCCTCGATCATTTCACTCACGATGGCGAATTCGAGGCATGGGGTGTCATCACCGCAAGCGGTTATATGCTGGCCAGCGAGGACCGCAATGCCGTTGGCAGCCGACCCAGCGAAGCCCCCGCCCTCCTCAAGCTCGCCCAAAAAGGAAAAGTGATTTTCACCCCCCCGATCCAATGGCATCCAATAGCGGACCAGGGCCACCCCGAGATTGCGATGATTGCTGGCGTTCCGATCTACGACCCGAATCGCCAATTGATCGCTCTTCTCGGATTCACGATCGACCCGGAGGGCGACTTCTCACGGATTCTCAGTGTGGCTCAACCGGGCGAAACCGGTGAAACCTACGCGTTCGACTCGGACGGTATTCTGGTGTCACGGAGTCGCTTCGAAGACCAACTGCGAAGAATTGGCCTGATCGATAAAGACCCAAGCGCCACTTCGGCGCTCTCGGTCCACATACGAGCGCCGGGCGGAGACCTCACCCGTGGCTACAAGCCAACCTCTCCTCCGCTTGCCCGCCCCCTGACCAAAATGGCCGCCAGCGCCATTTCGGGAGAAGAGGGCATCAATGTCTCAGGCTACCGCGACTATCGAGGTGTGAAAGTCGTCGGAAGCTGGGCCTGGGTCCCTCAACTTAAGCTCGGCATTGTGACTGAGATGAATTATTCAGAAGCCTTTGCCGCACTGACGACGGTGCGAACACGACTCCTGATCCTGATCGCCCTGCTCGGCCTCGGCGCTCTCGGGATGTTTGGCTACTCCTTTGTCGTCATCCGACTGCAGGGCGAAGTGGCCGAGGTCAAACAACTCGGCCGCTACACAATCGAACGCAAACTCGGCCGCGGAGGCATGGGAACTGTCTACAGCGCTCGCCACGCCCTGCTCCGACGGCCCACAGCCGTCAAGGTCCTCGACAGCGATGGCTCCAACGCGGAAGCCGTCGCCCGGTTCGAGCGCGAAGTTCAGGTGTCCAGTTCTCTATCGCATCCAAATACGATTGAAATCTACGACTATGGGTATACGCCCGATGGCACCTTCTATTACGCCATGGAACTGCTGCGAGGGATTACAATCGGAAAGTGCATCGAAGATGACGGCCCTCAGCCGGAGGCGCGTGTGGTCTACATCATGCGCCAAATTTGTGGGTCGCTCGCCGAGGCGCATGGAATGGGGCTGATCCACCGTGACCTCAAACCCTCGAACATCATGCTCTGTGAAATCGGCGGCATGTTGGACTTTGTCAAGGTGTTGGATTTCGGACTCGTTCGTCAGCAGAGGCAAAAAGAAGACCTCGCCCTGACCCAGGTCAACGCCTTGACGGGTACGCCCCTTTACATGTCACCCGAAGCGGTCGACAGCCCCGACGATATGGATGCGCGGAGCGATGTATATCAACTCGGCGCGATCCTCTACTCCATGTTGACGGGAACGGATGTATTTTCTGGGGAAACACCCGTAGAGGTTTTGGCAAAGCACATTGGCGAACAACCGGAATCACCATCCCAACGATTGGGGCGTCCGATTTCCCCCGAACTTGAAGCATTGGTTCTCCAGGCCCTCGCTAAAAAACCAGAAGAGCGCCCCGCCGATGCGGGAGCACTGCTCGACGCCCTGGAACGCTGCCTTATACAGGGGCAATGGGGACGCCGCGAAGCCAAACTTTGGTGGACCACTTGGAACGATCAACACCCGGACTTGATCGAAGAAGGGACTGCACCGACCGGCACCCTACCGTCTGGGTGGGATGTCGATCTGCACCGTCGGATTGAAGAAGCGTAACCGTTCTCACTTGGGAACTGCTCGGCTCAAGCAGTCGAGTCGTCTATAAAGCGAGGGAGTTAAGCAACGTGTTCAACTTAGCAGGGCGAGTGGCTCTCGTAACCGGAGCCGGACAAAATGTTGGGGCCGGAATCGCAGAATGCCTCGCGTCCCGTGGCGCAGCCGTTGCAGTGAACGATGTAGTGCCCGAGCGGGCGGCCCAGGTGGCCGAGTCCATCCAGAGGACCGGCGCAAAAAGCCACCCGAGCCCTTTTGATGTCACACGAGCCGAGGCGATTGAACAGGGTGTTCGGGACATCGAGAACTCTTTAGGGCCGGTCGACATCCTGGTCAACAACGCAGGCGTGCCGCCGGACATGGGCCTTCATCCGTTCCGCGAAATGCCGCAAAAAGAATGGGATCGGTTTATCGCTCTTAACCTGTACGGTGTGATGCATTGCAGCCGAGCGGTTCTCGACGGCATGTGTGAGCGAAACTGGGGACGACTGATCACAATCTCTTCTGGCGCTGGACAGGTGGGACTCTCTATGGGCGTTTCGCTTTATGGGGCGGCCAAGAGTGGAGCCATTGGCTTCATGCGGCATATCGCCATGGAGGTCGCTCATTGTGGCGTCACGGCCAACAGCCTTGCCCTAGGGCTGATGGAGCATACCCTGGAGGGCCAGGAAGCCGGCCTTGAATCCATCGTACGGCAAGTGCCGGTTGGCCGACTGGGGACGGCGGATGAGGTCGGCGCCGCAGTGGTCTACCTTGCCTCGAATGAAGCCAGCTGGCTGACCGGCCAAACGATAGGACTCAACGGGGGCGCGACCACGAGCTGAGGGGACTTGGCGCCTCTGCCGAAGATGCGGCCCACGCAGCGGGTCGGCATCTTTTCAAAGCACTCAAAACGGGAGGAAACCGATGCCGGGATTGGTGATTCGATTTGCGTTGTACGTACTCGGGCTCTGGCTCGCCACCGAGATCGTCCCCGGCATGGAAATTCACGGAACAGGATCCTTCCTGGCTGCGGGACTCTTGCTTGGAATCGTCAATGCCATCATCAGGCCTCTGGTTCTCCTTCTCACCCTACCCTTTACCGTCTTAACGCTCGGCATCTTCATTTTGGTCATCAACGCGGCGATGCTGGGCCTGGTATCCATGATGGTCAAGAACTTCGAACTCGCGAGTTTTTCGGCAGCCTTCTTCGGCGCGATCATCGTCGGACTCACCGGATGGATCGGTGCTTCTTTTATCGGGCCAAAGGGCGGCGTCGAGGTGATGGTCATGAAAAGCGGTCCTCGCGGCTAACACGATCGAACCACGGCACCAGCCCCTTACTCGAGGAGTTTCGCCTCGAGTCGATCTCTCATGGATCGGTCGATCCCGACTGATTCCGCCCAGGCTTCTACGCTCCCGTGCGCATCATCGACTCGGCTCAGGAACGAATCCATGGCAGCGGGGTCGGCATCATAGGCGTCGTCCGGCATCGTATGCATCAGATTCTTATACGTATCGCTTGAATCAAGCCTTTCATTGATTCGGTCGATGTTTTGTCGGCTAAACGCGTAGTCCGCCACGATGGTCTCTCGCGGCACGCCAATCAAAGAAAGCAACACCGCAGAAATGACACCGGTTCTGTCTTTGCCCGCTGCACAATGAAAGACAGCAGGCGCTTCTGCCGTAGCGAGCAAACGAATCACTTCGGCAATCGGCGGACCCGCCACCTGCAGCATCAGAAAATAGAGTTCGCCCATGTTCTCTGGAATCGGGAAATTCGACTGCCGATCCGCGTCGGCCCGCGTCTGATTAAAGAGCGGAACAGAAACGATGTCAGTCTGGTTCGCGATCTCTCCGCAGCCAATTTCCTCGACTTCCAGCGGAGAGCGCAGATCAATGACGACCTTAAGCCCCAAGTCGGTTCGGAGTTTTTTCAGATCTCGATCGCTGAGATGCTGAAGACCATCAGATCGATAAACGAGACCACTCCGCATTTGTTGGCCGGAGGCCGTGTGGTAGCTACCTAGGTCTCGAAAGTTGAAACACCCTTCGAGTTCGACCCAATCGGCCAAATGCTCAGGCGTGGACATAGTGGCTCCCTCTTTGCCTCCGGCCTACGGCCGAAGATCTGTTCGAATGCTTCACTCACCCGTAAATTGAGGCTTACGTTTTTCTTTAAAGGCCCGAGGACCTTCCCGCGCGTCCTTTGAGGACATCACAGCCGCCGAGACCTCGTTTTCGATCGCGTACGCTTCGTCAAGAGGCAGCCCACTCGATCGCATCAAGCCCTCTTTAATCTTCCGAAGAGCCAAGGGGCCGTTTTGTGCGAGTTTCTCCGCCAGCTCGAAGGCTTTCTTGAGCAGCTCAGACGGCGGGACCACATAATTCAACAGGCCCATTTCCAGCGCCTCCTGCGCGGTGAATGAACCTCCGACCATCAGCATCTCAACCGCTTTCGCGTAGGGAATCTGCCGTGGCAGCCGCGTAATCGAACCGCCCCCCGGCAAGAGGCCAACTTTGGCTTCAGGTGTCCCGAATATCGCATTTTCAGACGCCACTCTCAGATCGCATGCATTGGTGATCTCGGTGCCCCCTCCCAAGGCGCGCCCATTTACCGCGGCAATGACCGGCTTATAGAGAGTAAAGCCCCTTAGGATTCCATCGGTAAACTGAGTCATGTCAGACAGCAGCGTATGATCCCATTCGTCTTCAGGCTGTCGGGCTCCGGTCACTAGGGGCATCGTCAGCTGAAGATCACCCCCAGCGCTAAAATCTTCATCGCCAGCACCCGTAAGAATTGCGCAGCGGAGTGAATCGTCGTCCCGGTAACTTCGCCACGCCGCCGCGAGCTGCACAAGCATCTGAGGGCTGAGAGCGTTTTTAACCTCGGGGCGATTCATCGTCAGAATTAATATGCCCTCTCGCTTTTCGACGATCAGATGGGGTGAACTTTTTGTCACGGTGCGCTCCTCAATCGGCAGGTCACGGGATTGCTGACCGAAGCTTCACTAAAGCCGAGCGTCGTTGCCAGAGGCCAGCGCGGTTTCGATGGCTTGGCCCAAAACGGCAAGCCGAAAGGGCTTCTGCAAGTGACCGACCCGCCGACTGCCCGACAGTCGTCCGGCGACGTCTTGTGGACTGTGGCCGCTCATCATGATGACGGGCAGATCAGGAAGACGTTTGCGAATCGCCTCAAAAAGCTCCAGACCATCCATTCCGGGCATCGTTACGTCTAAGAGAGCCAGATCAACCTGGTTTTCCTGAAGAAGTTCCAGCGCTTGCGCCCCGGAAGCGGCATCGATCACGGAATACCCCTGACTGGCCAGCATCTTTTTCGTGGTGCGGCGGACCGCCGATTCGTCATCAACAAGTAAAATTCGATCCGACCCCCCACCGGAAGTGACCTTCGAGTCGGGAGCCGCAACGACGCCCTCTTCTGCCAGAGGGAACAAGACGCGAATTTGCGTTCCGGCTCCTGGTGCACTCTTAACCTGAATGGCACCACCGTGCCCCCGGACGATGCCCAGTGCTGAGGCCAAGCCAAGGCCTCGACCATCAAACTTAGTTGTAAAGAAGGGATCAAAGATCCGTTCAACGGTTTTGTCATCCATACCCGGACCGTCGTCGGCCACTTCCAGAAGCAGAAAATCACCGGGGTCAGATTCTGAACCCAATCGATAGGCTGCCAGTTGCTCGCGATCAGCCCGGAAAATCTCGGTTTTGACTTCCACCTGTCCACCGCTGTCCCCTATGGCCTCGGCCGCATTTCTGACCAAGTTCATCACGACCTGACCAACCTGAGTCACATCGGCACGAATCCAAGTGGCGGGTTCAACGTGGTCTACTCGGATCGAAGCTCCGCCCTTAATCGAAGCCCGGACCAATTGCGTCGTCTCATCCACCAATGGTGGGAAATGAATCGACTCAAAAGAAAGCTCTGCTCGACCAGCATAAGCAAGAAGACGACGCGTCAACTCTGCAGCGCGCTCGCCGGAGATCAGTATTTGTTCGATCGGGTCCCGAATCCCCTCCAGATTATGGGTTTGTCGAAAAGCAAGATCTGCGTTCCCTAGAATCCCCACCAGTAAGTTGTTGAAGTCATGGGCGATGCCCCCCGCCAATACGCCGAGGCTTTCCAAGCGTCGCGCATGTTCAAGGGCCTGCGCTGCCTCGACTCTTGGTGTTACGTCGTGAACCATTGCAAGAACGCTATCAACCCGGCCTTCAGAATCGTGCAGCGGGCGCAAGGCAGTGTCGAAATGAAAAGGCCGACCCGAGAAGTCCACAACAGATTCCATAAATTCCGAACGGCCCGTCGCGAACACCTTTTCCAGACGAACCTCAATCGCGCGCCCTTCCTCTCCGGGGATAAAACGACGGATCGAGCTCCCAGCGACCTCATCACTTTTGAGGCCATACCGATTGTTTTCAGGGGATGTTCCCAAAACCGATTGAATCACCCCCTTGCGATTCAATACGACCGCATTGCTCGCATCAAGCGCTTCGAGAGTTTCTCGCAGACGTTCCTGGCTTGAGCGGAGCGCTTCCTCCGCGTGCTTCCTCTCGGTGATATCGTGGCTGGTCCCACGATGGCGAAGGACCTGACCGGACGAGTCCACTTCTGTCTCCCCGCGACCGTGAAGAAAGCGTTCGGTCCCATCGTCTCTTTTGATCCGGAACTCGACATCCACCGGAATCCGATCAGCGAGCGCCGAGGCAAAAGCACGGACCAGGATGGCGCGATCATCCGGATGGACGAGTTCAATAAAACGGGCGTTCGTGATCGGGCTTCCTTTCGGGTCCAGCCCGAAGATCCGATAGTGTTCATCTGACCAGTGCAAACTGTCGTCGGCTACGACCCAGACAAAACTCCCCACCCGTGCGATTCGCTGTGCCGCTAACAGCGCAGACTCACTTCTCTGGAGCAAGTCCACTGCACGTCGGCGCTGCTGATCGCGACGTTGAGCCTGGCTCCGCCAAGCTTGGAGTTGTGAAAAATCGCTGATTCGCGTGATGCGAAACGAAGTTGCGGAAAGCAACGAAATAACGAGCAAGAAGGCGATCACCGAAAGATCACGGGTCGGCGGCTCAACAAAAACGGCCGTCCCCGAAGCAAGGAAACCGACCGCATAGGCGAAAAGCATCCAGCGCGTATTGACAACGAAGAATGCCGTCACCGCCACAAGAAACAGTGGAAGCAGCCCGAGGACCGGGTCGGGATAGGCAACCATGGCGAATGCCGAAAGCAGGTACAGTCCCGAAATCAAGAGAGCCGTAGCGGCACTGGCGTTTTTCGGCGGATGGTTTCGCCAGCGCACGCCGCAACCGATCATCGTCAGCGCACCGACGAGATGAAGGCCGGCTATCTCAAGGTAAAAGGGGCGATCAATTGACGCCCAAACCAGGCCGGCGGCCAAAACAAAGAAGCCAGCGAGGAGAACAACCGGCGGGAGAGCCAACCGCAACGACTGCTCAGCGTTTTCTTTCCAATCGACACCCTTGAAGTCAACGATTTTATCGATGTCTTCCAGATCGAACTCGTTTTCAGAAACCGGTGACTGAGCCATGCGAGGAATTCAGCAAACCTCCCAGAGGATACGCCCTTCACTTGACCACACTTGGCCAAGCTCAGCACTTCGGCGACAGGAGCCAATCGCCACGCCCATAGGCTACCGATTCGAGCCGATGATGCCGTTGTCCGAACCGCAGTAAACGAAACAGGGTAGAAATGCGCAATCGGCGCGCTTCAGATCGTTTTGAGGGTTTGCTCAGCGTCGGAAGCCCCGGGGGCTTGCCCAAGAACCCATCAGCGGACCTGGGGAGTCTCGTAGGTAGAGGAAGACTAGCGATCGCCCTCACGAAACTTTCGCGGATCTCTTTCCTCGTACCGGGGGTCATTCTTGTCGCGAAAGGGAGCCAGGATGGGCTCGAGACCATTCGTTTTGATCTCAAGTAGAGTCGCGAACAAAAGTCCGAGGCGACCTTTGGGGAAACCTTTTCTGGCAAACCAAACGACGTAGGGCTCTGGCAGGTCGATCAGCTTCCGGCCCGCATAGCGACCGAATGGCATTTTTATTCGGGCAATCTCAACCAACATTTTCGGATCGAGTCCCGATGCTTCTAGACCCTTCGGCGTGCCGTCATCCATTGACCCATCATGTCGCATTCTACAACGGGATGCTCACCCTCTGCATCGATCTAGGTTATTCGGCGAATACGGAGATCAATCTCCGGGTCTACAGTAACCCGAACGGAGGCTATATCGAGCATCGGGGACAGGCTCTAGGGTGACAACTTCCCAGGTCTCGCCTTGCTCCTCGGGCCGAAGGGCTCCATTCGGCACCACATACTCGCGCCCCGTATATTTCTCGGCCACGGTTTGGTTCTTCCAGCCTTTGCAAACGAAGGGGTTCGGCATCGGGTTGTAACCGAGACCTACGCCGGTATTCAGCGCGTTTGCATCTTGGCATAGTTCGAGCAGACCACGAAATGCCGATGCATCACGAGGTCCGTCATATCGATTTTTAAAATTTTCTAGACAGATCTGGGTCGTCGGACCGCCCGGGCCCACTTTGACGCCACCCGCCGCTTCACGAGAACGCAGATAGCTCTCATTGCATCCCTTCAGATCTGACGTGGGCGGAAAACCGGGATATTTCCTCCAATTCAAACTCCTTTGGCAGCCGGTGATTTCCGTAAAGACACGAACGACATCCGTTTGTCGCCAGAGAGGCTTGGACTCAAAGACCGGGATATCGGAGTACCGCAAAACCACTTCTTTTTGCGTGGCGAGATCAAATCTCAAATCCATGGCGCCCTCGAGAAGCTGGAACCAGGTCTCAAAGGAAGGAACTCGAAGTCGAGCGTCGCCCGCTGTAAAGTCTTGATCGTTGCGCTGCAAAGCCTTCAAGGTGTACACAAACACCGAGATGGGATCACGGGCCGCGTCGGGATTGCGGTTCTCGATCGGGACAGGGAACCCAATAAAGGAACCTATTCCCACGCGCGCTTTGATCGGGTCTTGGCGATACCGGCAACGCAATTCCAGATATTTCTCGAGATTAGTGCTGCCATTCGCCCAAGCCAAAGCAAACTCTTCCGGATAGAGATGCGTGTCGTCAGTTGTTCCCCCTCCGGCCACGTCATAGCCCCAGGGCACCGTCACGAAAAGCGAGGGATCGACACACCGCACTTCATACCGATCCCACGCAGACTTGTATTCGGCTGGGGTACTGACACAAGTCTCCGCCTCAACGATCTGGCACTGGTCTGCCCGACTCGATCGCGAATCAGCCTGAAAGGGCCAGGCCAGGACCAAACCGATTAGACAAGCCGCTCCGAATCGCATCAATAAGAAAGCTCGGACAGGAAGCCCTCCCGAGATCATTAAGCCGCTCATACCATCCATCCAATTTTATTGAATTCGGGGCGTTGGAGAAAATCCAGAAGACCTGGGCAAGCCCCGACTTCAGCCGCCTTCCCTCGGCCCTCATCCTACACCCATGAATTGGAATCGCCTGTACTGGTTATCAGAGAGAACTTTTGATGACAAAAATCTCTCTGTTTTGAGCTTCTCCGGGAACAATTGCGTCTCGGTTGCACCCTCATCATGAAGTTTGAAGATGAGTAACTAGAGAGATTTCGAACTCAAGACGGATGCTATGACCCTATACTGATCGTGATTGATTCGAAGAAGTCCACCTGCGAAGCGCAAATCAAGCCTCGCATGACCCCTTTTCGAATTGATCGAATTCCCGCTTTCCTGGAGCCATCTTGCCTGCTCTCGCTCGTACGCTGCTGCCCGCTGCTGTCGTCTTGATTCTATTTTTTGCTCCAGTCGCCTCAGGGAGCGATCTTGAGCAATGTCGCCTTGAGGTGACCCGGGCCCAGGTGAAGGCGTCCCACTGCGTCGGGCGCAATCTATCGAGAGCTCTCCTGGAAGGGCCCGATCGTTCCGAGCAATGCCAAAGGGAGCTCGAACGCCGATACCGAAGAATTCTCCGAAAGATCCATTCGGACCCTGTGGCCTGTGGAGCCACGCCGGAGCACGCCGCTGCGGTCATCCGAGATTTGCGAACCGACCTCGATCCCAGCGAGCGGTTCAACACCGGAGAATTCGAAATCCTCGCACGGAATTTGAGCAGCCCACGCGGGATTGCTTGTTCACCACAGGAAGATGATTCCTTAGTCTACGTCGCAGAAGCCGGGCAAGGCGGTGACACCGAGAGCCTCTTCTACACCGCAGCCTACGGCCGACCAGCCTTTGTGGGAAACAGTGGAGCAGTCGGACGCCTGAATGCAGACCTGAGTTACCAGCGCGTCCTAGAAGGGCTTCCCTCATCGGCAGCGGTGGACGAAGGCGGCGGCTTTCTAGACGCCAACGGCCCCAATGACATCGCGTTTTTCTCGGACGGCGACATGACGATCGTGATGGGCTTAGCGAGCAATGTCGAAACCGACGAAGGCTGTCTGGTCGGCGAACTCACCGGTCTGCCCTTCACGCAAAATTCGGCTCGGGTTTACAATATCTCGACCGAAGACGAGGGCTACCCGATTGCGGCCGAAGGGTTCACCACCATCGTCGACCTCAGCCACGACACGAGAGGCGACCTCTTCGTCCTTGAATACGCACGGCGCGGGCTGCCGGGCATCTTCGGACTGACTCCGCCTCTCGGAGGACTCATAAAGGTCTCCCCGGATGGCCTGCGTCAGCAGTTGGGGGAGGCTTGCTGACCGCGCCGAACGGCGTCGCGGTCTGCGAGGGATACCTCTACCTGACCGATCGAACTCGAACAGCAGGCGAAGGTCGCCTGCTCCGCATGAAACTCAACTAAGACAAAGGTCTGACCGTGCACTCCGACGACCCGCGACCTGAAGCCGAAGAAACACCGATCACACGTCCCACCCGACGCGGGTTTTTACGCTCTGCGGCGGCGCTCGGGGCGGGCCTTTGCAGCGGGTCGAACTGGCTGGTGCCCAGCTCTGCTCAGGCAAGCGTCGTCGGGGCCGACGCCTTTGGCCCCCTTCAGCCCCCGGACGCCCAAGGCTTAATGCTCCCGCCCGAGTTTTCCGCGCGGATTGTTGCGGTCGCGGAAGAGAAACCGATTGCCTCAGCCGCCGCTGCTTGGCCTCGTGCTCCGGACGGGGGAGCCACTTTTGCGAGGCCCGACGGTGGCTGGGTCTATGTCGCCAACTCAGAGCGAAGCCGTGGACGGGGCGGCGCCCGGGCTCTGGCCTTCGATGCCGGGGGCGAGATCATCAATGCGTACTCTGTGCTCAGCGGGACCACGCGAAATTGTGCTGGGGGGCCCACCCCCTGGCACACCTGGATCTCCTGTGAAGAAACAGACTTCGGCTACAGCTACGAGTGTGACCCCTTCACCCCTGGATCACAGGGCATCGCTCGACCCGGACTCGGCCGCTTTCGACATGAGGCCGCGGCCGTCGACCCTGAAACCAGCATCGTCTATCTGACAGAAGACGAATCCAACGGCCTGTTGTATCGCTTCCGCCCAGACGTTGCGGAAGATCTTTCTCAAGGCGTGCTCGAAGCGCTGGAGATTCTCGATCCGGACGGTCAAGGCCCCATCGCGCCAGGCCAAGTGCGCCCGGTCGGCTGGCACGTCATTCCCAACCCGGCCCCTTCATCCGGGCTCGAGACCCGTTTTCAAGCTTCGCAAGCCTCGGCCTTCGATCGAGGAGAAGGCATTGGGTATGCGGACGGGTTCTGTTACTTCGCTACCACCGGAGACAACAGGGTGTGGTCTCTCGATCTTGAAAATGATCTGATCAGCATTTTTTACGATGCATCGACCTCGGCTGACCCGCAGCTCACCAACCCAGATAACCTGTGGACTTCTCCGACCGGCGATGTCCTGGTCGCCGAAGATGCCGGCAATCTCGAAATTGTCGCGCTGACTCCCAGCGGAGCCGTTAAACCGATCGTCCGCGTCACCGGCCAATCGGGTACCGAGATCACCGGGCCCGCCCTCAGCCCGGATGGAACTCGACTCTACTTCAGCTCCCAGCGCGGCCCTTCAGCACGAGGCAATCGCGGCGTCACCTATGAAATCACGGGGCCGTTCATTCAAAATCCCATTCAAGACGTTCCGTTGATCGGCCCGGTTGGCACCGCCGCCCTCGCACTTTCGCTTGGCCTCATGGGCCGACGCTGGCTCAAAGGCGAAACGCTATCCGAATGAAGCCGCGGCCACGGAGCGGTCTCATTTCTTGAAGAGCAGCCACACCGAGAGAACCAGGGCGACAACTGCGATCCCTTGGGCGATGATGAAGAGATCGTAATAGGATGCCCCCAGCGAAATCATCCCCGAGAGTCCGTAGCTCCCAATCGCAAGACCGCCCCCAAAAGCCAGGGTTAAGACGCCCCAATCTCGCGGATGATGCGCCGGTCCGGTGATTTCCCCGGTTCGAATCGAAGACAGCGTCACGCAGCAGAAAAGAAAGAAGCCCATCATGAAGGCCGAAAGGGTGATCAGAAATACGCTGTCGGTGATCAAAACGATCAAGATGGCGACGGACCCCAGGACGTAGTTCGCGACCAGGCCCCGCGACGTCCCCAGCACTCGCGCGATCACGCCGGCGCTCAAGGCGCCGATCAGGCTCCCGACCCCCACCAAACTAAAGAGGCGACTGCTCACGGCGGTCGCTACGTGGAGATCGCGATGCAGATAATCGGTCAGAAAAAGCATGTGGGGGGTGATGGCAATCGAGGCCAGAAAGTAAGCGGACCCCAGCAACCAAAGAGACGCCTTGGCCCCAGGCGGTCGCGGGCTTTCAGCCTGCGCAGCGGCCGCCGAGCCCCCCTTCGGCGCCGACAGGGTCATCGGCCAGGCGATCACCGCGAACAGGCCCGTCAAAGCCGCCTCAAAGAGCCAGCCCGCCGTCACGGAAATGGAAAGAAATTCGGGCAACACCAATGAGACAAACACAATGGCGGCCCCGGCTCCCGTAAAGCAAATCCCGCTGGCAATTTTTTGCCAGCTTTCCGGAACCTGTTGAAGCACGAGTGAGGGGGTGAGAATGACCAAGGAGGCGCCGGCCATTCCCGTCAAAGCCCGGGCCAAGGCCAAGTAGGCGAACCCGCCGTCCCACGCGGACAGGGTTTGACCAACCACCGCCAAAGCGAGCGAAAGCTGCAGCAGGCGGCGGACCCCCCAGCGACTCGGGAGAAACAGACCGCCGAGGCAACCGGTGAGATAGCCAAGGCAGTTAAAGCCGCTGAGATAACCGGCCCCGGCCTTTGTCACCCAGTCGTGATCAATCAGGGACGGAATCAGCGGCGTATAGGCGTAGCGACATAAGCAGAGCCCGATGGCAATCATGCAAAAACCGGCCAACGAGGCATAGAAGGGGTTTCGCTGCTGCATGGCGCCTGCTCTCCTGGCCCGGGTCGTGGACAATGAGAGGCTCATTCTATCCCGGCTTGAGAACCCAGGCATCCATAGGCCGGCGCGTCTCGCGCCGAGACGAAAGCGGGCCCAGCCCCGAGACCGGCTGGCGTTAGAGACTGCTTAAGAAAAGAATCAAGTGGGCCCGGCGAGCCTCAGAGAGCCCTTCGTAGAGGACTCGAGCATTCAGCGCATCGCCGCCATGCAGTCGAATGGCTTCGTCCACGGTTCGCGCGCGACCATCGTGGAGAAAAGTCGAGTGCCCGCTGACCGTCTCCTGAAGACCAAGCCCCCAGAGCGGGGCCGTCCGCCACTCGCAGGGCCCGGCGTCGCCCTCGCCGCTTTCGGCGCAAAGGTCTGGCCCCATGTCCCAGAGCAAGAGGTCGGTCAAGGGTCGAATGGTGAGATTGCGAAACTGCGGGATGGGATGGCTGTCGCCGGTGGGCAAAGCCGGAACGTGACACACATCGCAGCCCGCCTCGGCAAAGGCCGCTTCGCCGTCGAGGATCTCGGGGTCTGTCAGCGTCTGCGCATCCCTCGCGCGCAGCGCCACGTTGGGAGACTGGGCGGCGCGGGCCGCCGGGTGGCGTCGGATCGGCACGCCTAAACCTTGGATGTATTCCTCCATGCGCCCCACAAAAACGGGGTCAGGTGTTTGGACCCCCATGTCCTCGTCGAAGGC
>JAQWNI010000170.1 GCA_029268645.1 Myxococcota bacterium | reverse complement strand
CCGCAGCACGGCCTGTATTTCCTGGCGGTAATCGGGGCCTACTACGTGCCCCTCGCTTGGCTCTTGTTGGACAGGGGCGCAAGCAAAGAGCCTTTTGGGATGAAGCGCGCTTTGCTCGCGAGCGTGCTCTTGCTTGCGGTGGCTTTCTTTATTTTTCCGCCACTGGGAAATCCTGACGATTATGGGATCGAGACGATGGGTTTCTTGGATAAATTCCTTCGCTGGGTGCTAGGTGAGCATGAAGCGTTGCGTCTCGTGGCGCTTTGGGGCGCCGCCTCTCTTTGCTTCTGGCGCTTCCGCCGATGGTCACTGGCCTCGGCCCTGGTTTGGACCCACGCGCTTCTTCTGATGAAAGCCCACATCGCGTGGGATAAGTATGCGATGATTTGTCTTCTCTGCCTTTGGTATCTGCAAGCTGATGCTCCTGCGACCACTTCCGAGAATACCGATTCGAAAAATCAATCTGATCGAGACAGTCGATCGCGGGGTAGGCAAACCATGGGATCAGGTGTCCGGCCGCATCGGTCGAAGCCTGTTTTCGTATCGACCTGAACGGATCAAACTCCCGACTCAAAGTTGAGGAATTCAACCAGCTTCTGATCACAACATCGGAGCGGATTTTTCGGAGGATCAATCGGATCATGATATTGAGGAGCTTCTATTGCGAACTCCAGTAGACCGCCTGCCGTGCGGATTCTTGCAGGGCCTCAGGGATGAAAGGCCAGCCGTACTGGCCCATAACCCCCGCCCCTCAGGGCTGAAGAACGTAACAATGGAAGAAGTAACAACTACGGACGGTCAGCGTTCTGCGACTGGCTGTACACCCCTGCGTACAGCGGCGTCGGGTCTGGCTCCCGGCGCTACGCGACTCCGGGAAAAGGGGAAGGTGGAGTCCTCGATTCCAGAGTCGCCCGATCCCCGCCCCCCTTTCACCACCCCACCAGCACCGGCTCCAGCACATCCGCGATCACCTCGTTTCCGTCTCCGGTCGGGTGACAGAAGTCCATGAACAGTTCCGCACCGCCCCGTTCTGCCAGCGCCGCCGTCATCGACACGTACGGAATCTCTAGTTCCTCCGCGCGTCTCTCCGCACGCGCGACGATCGCGGTGGATGTCTCGGTGTATTGCTCTCGTGTGAAGACATGGCGCGACGGGATGATGACGAGCAAGAATCGTATCCCCTGCCTTTCGAGGTAGCGCTGGATCCCCGAAACCGTGCGGAAGATTCGTTCGAAGCCATCGTCGAGGGCGGGCTGGGTCAGTAGGAAACGGTCTGGGTATAGGTGGTAGAAAGTCTTGTTCGAGTCGGGCTCGAAGATTGGATTGGGATTCATCTTGTATCGCAACCGCCCGTACCATCGCGATAGCTTCGCGTAGAGCTTCGTGCGTTCGATCGACGAACCGAAAACGCTGAGGGGTGAGAGGATGTGGCCGTCCCAGCCGAGTAGGTAGCGATGACGATGGATCTGGAGGGGCAGGCCATCCTCGTCCTGGCCCGAGGTATGGACCCGCGCTTCATCCGACACATCGTTTATCAACTCGATCTCGAGCACGACTCCGTCGGGTTTGAATCGGGGTACGTCTGAACGCAGGTGAAAGCTGTGAATCGTCGGTGAATGTCCGCGCGACATATTCAATACTTCGACGATTCCATCGTTCGACTCGCTCAGTCGCTTTTCGAGCATGTATGCGTAGGTCTCGGGCTCGCTCAGTTTGTGACCGGCGGAAATCGAGTCTCCGTAGGAGAGAATTCTCGTCGTGCCGGGGGGGCGTGGCCGGCTCGATCGGAAGGCTGCGCCTCACACCATATGTCTTCGATTCTGGGTGCGAGCGAGCCTTGAATATGAAGGGAGACCCCCATTCCTCGACAAGCTCGAATGGGCCGGTTTCGCGGAGATCGGCATACCAGAACGTCAGCCCAAGCTCCAGCGCAGCGACAGAGAGAAGGGTCGAGGCCAGAAGGAGCCCGATCTTCGCGACGATGATGGCAAGCCGAGTTGACATTGTTCAGGTCGTGCCCGTCATGAATGCGTTCCCATCGGTGAGGAGTGGCCTCCCGGTCTGCCAAAACGGTGCTGGCGGTAGGGCGCCACCCGTCCTCATGGAAACTAATCTCTGAAGGGGATAGAGCGCAAGGAGCCCTGCCGATATCACGAACCCTCTGGCCAGATCCAGGCTGCAATTTGATTCTGCCGGCTTGTAGCATGCCCGCATATACGGAGGGGTCTTGGATGCTCGTGGGGGAGCGAATATGGCTTTCGCACTCAATTGGCCTAGCGTGATGGCGCGTCCAAGCCGATGCGCAGCACTCGAATCTCTGCAGGAACGTGTAACGTTTTCTCCTCGGCAAGACCTTTTAGAGCGCATTAATTCGGCAGGAGACACAGCAGTTGCCTCTAGAGACCCGAATCAAAGGGCGATTCAATTGGATAACCCCCGCATGCCTCGGCGGCCTGGTCTTGTTACCGGGGCTTGCTTTCATGCTGGCGAGTGGCGACAACCGGATCGTAGACTTTATTCCTGACGACGCCTTCTACTATCTCCAGACCGCTCACCGCATCGATACTCGCGTTTGCCCGGCCAATCTTGACCCAAGACTAAAGGCTTGCGAAGCTCACCGAGCAGTTCGCACCTTCGATGCGATAGACTTGTTTTCATGAATATCGTGAAAGCCAATTTGACGGATTCGCACCACCAAGCCTCGCTCATGGAGATGGTCGAAGCCTTCAGTGCCGATTTCTTCGGCGCAAATCGGCCTTTGACAACGCCAGTGCGCGAAGAGCTCATTGACGGACTGCGTGCCCATCCCACGACCTTGGTTTTTCTGGCCTTTGAAAGCGCGTCGCCCATTGGCATGGCGATCTGTTTTCGGACCTTTTCAACTTTTGCAGCGCGGCCGTCTATCAATATTCACGACTTCTTTGTGAGCGAGAAAGCCCGCAGTCGCGGTATTTCTCGGGAACTCCTCGAAGCGGTGGAGGCGGAGGCTCGGGCTTCGGGTTGTTGCAAACTGACACTGGAGGTCCTTGCCCAAAACGAGCGTGCCCGTTCTATCTACCATGCCGCCGGATTCTCTCATGCCGCAGCAGACAAGTCGCCCGGCGGCACTCTCTTTTACACTCGCTCCCTATAGGCCTCGACCGGGCGAGGCGCGGGGGGGCACCTAGACCCAGGGAACCGCACTCGGGTCAGCGTTGATCCCTGCCCTCGTTTCCCGTGCGGGCTTGAGCTTCGATATGATCGACTAGAGGCAAGGCCTTTCAGCCGCCGCGCTTGATCGCGGGCGCCCTGAGATCGTGGCTGAATTTCTCACGCCGAGAGGGGGGAAGATGCCTGAATTGCAACGGTTCGATGCGGAACAATCGCCCGAATGGTCGGAGATCTGGAAAGCCTTCAACGACGATGGAGGTCTGATCGTCGAGAACTTTATCTCACCAGATCTACTCGCCCGTCTTCGCAACGAGCTCACCCCGCTTATTTCTGACAAATCCCCGGGCAATGCCGATCCGGGCTTCTGGACTGAATTTCACGGCGCGATGACGAAACGGGTGACGGGCCTCGCAGCCTCTTCCCCAGCTTGGGTCGAACTTCTTTGCGACGAGCGTTACCGCGCGATGGGGGATCGATATCTCGGCGCAGGCGATTACTGGCTCAATACGGGACAACTCATTTGCATTGGTCCCGATGAGACACCGCAGATTCTGCATCGCGATGAACTGAACTGGCCTCACGCGGTGCGCGAAGACGAAATCACCGTGACGGCCATCTTTGCCCTCACGGACTTCACAAAAGAAAATGGCGCCACCGTGATTGCCCCGGGCTCAAATCATTGGCCCGGGTTGCTGCCCCCCGTTCCCGAAGAGTCTGCCTGCCAGGCCGTCATGCCCGCGGGCTCAGCCCTGCTCTACAGCGGGAAGGTCATCCACGGCGGCGGCGCAAACACCACCCAGAGCGAGTGGCGCATTGGGCTGCACGCCGGGTTCTGTCGAGGCTGGCTCCGCTCCGAGGAGAACTTCCAACTCACTATCCCCCTGGAAGCCGCAAAGAGCTTTCCAGCAAGCGTGCAGTCCTTGCTCGGATTCCGCTCTTACTCGCCAGCAGAAGGCGGCCGACTGGGCCTTGTCGACTACGACGATGCCGCCCACTTGCTAGATCGATCTTAAAGCGAGCACTGGCTGGATCAACCGACCCCGTAGGCCAACATCGCATCGGCGACTTTCGTGAAGCCGGCGATATTCGCACCCTTCACGTAGTTGGTGAAATTTCCCTCATGCCCGAATTCGGCACACTGTGCATGAATATTGACCATGATCTCCACCAGCTTGGCTTCCAGCTCTTCCGCCGTCCAAGCCATCCGCATGCTGTTTTGTGTCATCTCAAGACCAGAGACCGCCACGCCGCCGGCGTTGGCGGCTTTGCCTGGGCCGTAGAGCAGCTTGTTTCCCAGCAAGATCTCAATGGCGTCCGCAGTCGAAGGCATATTGGCCCCCTCGGATACCCCCTGACAACCATTGGCCACGAGAGACTTGGCATCGGATTTATCGAGTTCATTTTGGGTCGCGCACGGAAAGGCCAAGTCACAGGGAACACCCCACGGACGTTGACCTGAATGAAAGTCGCAGCCGTATTTTTCCGCATATTCTGCGATGCGACCCCGTCGTTGGGTTTTTAGATCGATCACCCAGGCCAGTTTATCCGGATCAATGCCCGCCGGGTCATGGATGAAGCCGCCGGAGTCCGACAGAGTGACCACTCGACCGCCCAGTTGGGTGATTTTTTCTGTGCAGTAAGTCGCCACATTGCCGGAGCCGGAAATAGTGCAAGTCTTGCCCTCGATCCCATCACCGCGATGCTTCAGCATTTCCTGCATAAAGTAAGCATTGCCATAACCCGTTGCCTCGGTACGAATCAGGCTACCGCCAAATTCCAAGGCCTTTCCGGTCAACACCCCGGTGAACTCTTGGGCCAAACGCTTGTATTGCCCAAACATGTAACTAATCTCACGCACCCCGACCCCAATGTCGCCGGCAGGCACATCGGTGTTGGGACCAATGTGGTGAAAGAGCTCGGTCATAAAGGCCTGACAAAAGCGCATGACTTCGCGGTTGGACTTACCCTTGGGATTGAAGTCGGAACCGCCCTTCCCGGCTCCCATGGGCAGAGTCGTCAGGCTGTTTTTGAAGGTTTGTTCAAAACCCAGGAATTTGAGAATGCTCAAATTGACAGATGGGTGAAACCGCAAGCCCCCTTTATAGGGACCGATTGAGTTGTTGAACTGCACCCGGTAGCCCCGGTTGACCCGGATATTGCCCGCATCGTCTTCCCATTCGACCCGAAAAATGATGGTCCGGTCCGGCTCGGTCATACGCTGAAGAATGCCTGCCTGTCGATATTTGGGATTCTCCAAAATAAACGGAATCACCGACTCGGCGACTTCGTACACCGCCTGATGAAATTCTATTTCGCCGGGCGTTCGCTTCTTCAGCCCCGCCATGAAATGTTCAAGAGAAAGATCTTCGTACACAGAAGGCTCCGGTCGATTTGGGATTGTTCGAAGTGGTATAGGAGGAGGCTACTGAGTCACGCGCAGGACGGCCAAGGCTGAGCCGGGGAAAACCGATGCTTGGGCACGCCAGAAGGGCGAACTGACCCGTCTATCGCTGGATATATCGGCGGATTTCCTCAGCAGCCTCGGGATCTCGAAGCATGGCCACGATTTCCAGGGCAAAATCAATAGTGGTCCCTGGAAGCTGAGACGTCACAAGGCGAAGATCGGGGTCGACACACACGGACGTCGAGGGATCAAAAGCATCCCCCAGCATGGCGGTGAAGTGGTCGGGCGCATAGGTACGCTCGGGAGTTTTAATTTGAAGGGGGTTTCCGGTGACCTTCTCACTCTGATCGAGCACTCCGGAGGGCGACAGCACCAACGCGGGCGCGAGGCAAATGGCCGCCACCACCGCCCGACGTTTGTGATGAGCCTGAATCATGGCGCGCAATAAATCCGACTGCCCGAGATGCATCGCCCCAGGAACGCCCCCCGGAATACAGATCGCTTCAAAAGACTCATGCTCAAGATCGCCCAGTCCGCAATCGGCTTGGATCTTTGTGCCTTTCATCAAATGGACCGGGTTTGTGCCGTCCAGCGAGGCCAAGATCACTTCAACTGAGCCGCGAGACAGAACATCACACAGCGAAACGACCTCGATATCTTCCGAGCCGTGCGTAATGGGAACCAGTGCTCGGATCTTCCCTTGAGACACATCTTTCTCCTGATCAGAATGTGATCCGATTGACGCTTTCCATTCTTCGCCCGACCTCGAGCAGGCAGCGTGTTTTGGATCAGCCAGGCCAAGCCCCAATGCACCTCAGCCCAACAGAGAAAAGTGCGGGGGCCCGAGCGGCCATAGCGTCACTTCACCAAATAGGGTTCGATCTTGGCCTCGTCTAATTCAAAACCCAAGCCCGGGCGGTCGGGCAGCAGCAGGTCTCCATCTTCCCAAACAAAGGGGTCCTTCAAAATTTCGTCAAAGAAGAGGTCCGACTTATGAATGCTCTCCTGAATCAAGAAATTCGGGATCGCGGCATCCAACTGGAGCGCGGCGGCGGTAATGATCGGCCCCCCCCAAACATGGGGTGCCAAAAGCACGTAGTGGGCCTCCGCCAGGGTCGCAATCTGACGGGCGCCGGTGAAGCCACCGCAGCTGCCCAGATCCGGCTGGGCATAATGGCAAGCCCCCGCAGAAAAAAGTCTGTGAAAGTCGTGCACAAAGGCCAGCCTTTCCCCGGTCGCGATGGGAATCGACGTGCTCTCGGCAATCCGGGCCATTTCTTCGGCATTCTCAGGCGGGCACGGCTCTTCCAACCAAAGGGGATCGAACTTCTCCAGTCGCTTGGCCAGCCGCCGGGACACAGAAGGCGTCATTTGCCCGTGGGTTCCGATCAGAATGTCGGCCTCGGTCCCGATGGCCTCGCGGAGCAGCTCGATGGTTCGCT
>JAQWNI010000169.1 GCA_029268645.1 Myxococcota bacterium | reverse complement strand
TGATGGAAACTCTGAAGACCAAACAGAAAAGGCTGCACGATAACAGGAGTCGACTAGACTCTGACGCCTCGATTCAATCAGGAGCGAGCGTGGCCCAACCCCAAATGATGCCTCCGGCTGTCCGGCCCAGTGGGACCAATGAGTTGGTGCCCACCCCCCAATCCACGATCGACGGCTTTCTGGCAGTCCGACGCTTCACCGAGGCCCTGACATCGGATCTCGATCCAGAGGATTGCTGCGCCCAGTCCATGCCCGATTGCAGTCCTGCGAAATGGCACATGGCCCATACCACTTGGTTCTTCGAAACCTTCGTTCTCACCCCCCATCTAACGGGGTACGAAGTCTTCCATCCTCAATTTGGCTACCTCTTCAACTCCTATTACAACGGGATCGGAGAACGCCAAGCTCGTCATCAACGCGGCCTCCTCACACGGCCGACCCTTGACCAAGTTCTTGCCTATCGACACCATGTCGACAGCTCGGTTCTAACGTTGCTTGAAGCAACCGAGCCCCGAGACCTTGACACCGTCCATCAGATTGTCGAACTAGGATTGCACCACGAGCAACAACACCAAGAATTGATGCTGACGGACCTGAAACATCTGTTCTCCCAAAACATCCTTACCCCGGCTTATCGCCCTCCACTTCCGGACGAAACCACCTCCCCCCCCACTCTGGGCTGGACCCCTATTCCCGAAGGCCTCCACTGGATCGGCGCAGATCCCAACGGCTTCCACTTTGACAATGAAACCCCCGCTCATCGGGTTTTCATTGAAGGGGGCCAAATCGCGGATCGGTTGATTACCAACGGCGAGTACCGGAGATTCATCCAAGACGGTGGATATACGAAGCCCGAACTCTGGCTGGATACGGGTTGGGCCACTGTGCGGAAAGAGGATTGGGCAATGCCCCTGTACTGGAGCGGCGGGCCCGACGGCTACCAGACCTTCACCCTTGCGGGAGAGCAGGAACTCCGAGACCACGAGCCCGTCTCTCACATCAGCTTTCTCGAGGCAGAAGCTTTCGCCCGCTGGGCCGGAGCTCGACTGCCGAGCGAAGGCGAGTGGGAAATCAGCTGCGGCCGGACTCCCATCGAGGGTAACTTCGTCGAGTCGGGCCGATACCATCCGTCCTCGGCCAATCCACGAGCCGCAGGCGGCCCCGCACAAGCCTACGGAGACCTATGGGAATGGACCCGAAGTAGCTACGGTCCCTACCCCGGATATCAACCCGAAGCCGGCGCCCTCGGCGAATACAACGGCAAGTTCATGTGCGACCAGATGGTGCTTCGAGGCGGTTCGTGTGTCTCTTCTGCGGCGCACCTGCGGCCCAGCTACCGAAATTTCTTCTACCCGCCCGACCGCTGGCAATTCTCCGGGATCCGGCTCGCGAAGGACGCCTCGTGACGCGCTCAGCAATGAATCAAGTCAGACCCCTCCACGATCTTCACCCCTCCCCGAGCGACATGCTGGCCGAAGTGATCGACGGACTTTCTTCTCACCCGCGGACTCTTCCGTGTAAATATTTCTACGACGCTCGCGGATCAGCGCTCTTCGATCAGATTTGCGAGCTCGAGGAGTACTACCCCACCCGCACCGAGCTTTCGATTTTGAAGCAGCATGCGGCAGAGATCAGTCAAACGATCGGTCCCAGCGCGCTTGTCATCGAGCCGGGGAGCGGAAATAGCCGCAAGGTCCGGCTGCTTCTGGATGCCCTCGAATCTCCAGCGGGTTACGTCCCCCTCGACATCTCGGGGGAGCACCTCGTCGAGGCCGCGGACAAATTGGCGCGCGACTACACAGACCTGCCGATCTGGCCGGTGTGTGCCGATTTCAACCAGAGCATTGCTGTCCCGAAAGAGGCCTCCGACGCCGGCCAAAGGCTGCTCTTTTTCCCAGGCTCAACGATCGGCAACTTCGGCGAGCAGGATCGCCAAGCTCTGCTCGAGCGATTTGCTCAGCTCTGCCGACCCGGCGGTGGCCAACTGCTGATAGGGATTGACCTCATCAAAGACACCAAACGACTCGAGCAAGCCTATGACGATAAGCGGGGAGTCACCGCCGCCTTCAACCGCAACCTGCTCACGCATATCAACCGCGCCCTGGACGCAAACTTTGCCGTCGACCAATTCACTCACCGTGCGCTTTTCAATCGAGACCATGCTCGGATCGAGATGCACCTCGTCAGCGAAATCGATCAGACTGTCGACATCCGGGGGCAGCATTTCGCCTTTAAGGCCGGGGAAACCATCCAGACCGAAAACTCATATAAATTCAGCGTCGAGAGCTTTGCGGAAAACGCATCACACGCCGGCTGGCAATTCGAGCGATCTTGGTCGGATCCGGAGAACTTATTCAGCCTGATGCTGTTTTCCGTCGAGCGCCCTCAGAATTCGTAGACCAGGTTGCCCGAGTACTTGAGGTTGTTCTTTTTTTGAAGCCGCTCATTGGGGAACGGAGGGGAGCCCGGAACAGGCAGACGGGTATTGATGCCGCTGTCGTATTCATTTTGCACACCGAATTTCAGCGCTAAGCCGTCAATCGGCGCCAAGGCGATCTGGTAGGCGGCGTTCGCCAGCAGCCGAAATCGCGGTAGATCGGCGAAATCCGGGTAATAGGTGATGTCCGCGCTGAGCTCGTGCCCCTTAAACGGTTTCCAGGACCCCACCAAACCCACCACACCTTCCGGCCGGGTTTCGCGTTGCAGGATAGCGTTGACGGTTGCGTCATATGATCCCGTGGTGTACGCCACACCAAAACCAAGTTGGGTGCTGACCAGATAATTGGCCCCGCGTAAGAACTCATAGCCGACACCGGCATTGGCCCCAATCCGGTTGCGCCACACCTGGTATTCGTCGAACTGATAACGGGCGAGCCCGAAAATGTACAGGGGCGAGTCTCCGAACAGAAAGTCGTGGTTGTAGGTCCCGGTGAAGGAGTTGGTGTTCGCAACGCCTTGCTGACTCGAATAGAAATAGCGGGCTTGAAAATTGCTGCGGTACGACTTGGTTGAATTGCTGAAGGCCAAGGACCCGTTCACGCTGGCATCGTCGGAGTTGCCGCTTGCACCACTAAAGCCAAAACCAACACTGCGCGCCCAGCCTTCCATGAACTTGGTCCCAAACAGGCCCGGGTTCGGTGGGTCGGGCTTCTTGAGATCGGATTTTGGGATCGTCATTTCGCCCAGTTGCGGATGCTCCACAACGAGCTTGTCATCGTCCTCCGACAAAATTTTCACATCCATCTTGTCGCCGTTTTCAAGCTGGATTTCGTCTGCCCAAACAGCGCTGGACCCGATCAGAATGCAAACCACTGCGAACCAGAACAACCGCATCACGTTTCCCTTCTCCTTGGGCAAAGCCCTAGCCGAGCCAATTAGAGAATCCCTCGGCCTTAAGACCGAGGGATTCGTCCAATCCACTTCCATCAACCCCAGTTTTTCGGGGGCCCTCAATTGCCTGTAGCTAGTGAGTGGCCTGCGCCGGCATCTCCATCACGTGGAGGTCTTGCTGGGGATACGGGATCGAGCATCCGCCCGCCTCAAGGTTCTCTTTGAGTGCGCGTGTCAGATCAAAGCGAGTGGGCCAGTAGTCTCCGCTCTTGACCCACGGACGAACGACAAAATTGACCGAGGAGTCCGCCAGCTCTGAAACCGCCACCGTCGGGGCAGGGTCCGCCATCACCCGTGTTTCCTTCGAGAGGGTTTCTTCGATAATTCGCTTGGCGGTACCGAGATCGTCGTTATAGGAAACGCCCATCACCAGGTCAATCCGTCGCGTATCGTGGGCGCTGTAGTTCTTGATCACGGCACCATAGACCGACGAATTCGGGATAATGATCTGAATGTTGTCGCCGGTCTTGAGGAGCATCGTAAAAAGCCCCAATTCTGTGACGGATCCCGCTTGACCCGCGACTTCAACGAAGTCGCCAATGCGAACGGGACGAAAAATCAACAGCATGACGCCCGCAGCAAAACTCGAGAGTGTGCCCTGCAAGGCCAAGCCGACCGCCAAACTGGCAGCTCCGAGAACGGCAACCAGGGAGGTGGTCTGGACTCCAAAAAGCGAGAGCACCGCGATGAGGACAACCGTCAACGTCAGGTAGTACCCCATGCTGCTGAAGAAGGGGATCAATGCGGCATCGATACTGCCCTTCTCAAGCGAGCGCTTCACGCCTCGTCGCACCATCGCGGCAGCCCATCGGCCCACCAGCAACAGTGCGATCGCACCCACAACCTGAATGCCCCAGGTCGAGATAATGTCTGTCATGAGTTCTACAACGTTCTGAGTGGATCCAGTGATATCGTTTGCGTCCATAGTGATCGCCTTTCCTCGCAGCGCTTAGGGGGACCGAGAATATTGGTCAACGCTCCCGGATTCGTCCAGTGCCACCGAATCTTTTTCACAAGCTTCCTCACAAAACGTCACACCTGAACCTTCAATCTGAACCGGATGGCGTCTATTACGCAAGCGGCCAACCAGGCGGCTAGGTATAATCCTGTCGTTTATGTGGTGTAAAATACACGCCCTAAATTGCTCGGTAATCCATGCGGGACCGAAGCTCGCTCGCGATGAGTCGATGCATGGAAAGGGCAAGGCGGTTTAGACAGGTTACTTTGGGCGCACCCTGAGCGGCGGTCAGGTCGACTACAGCTTGAATTGCCGCCGGGTTCATTTCTGGATATCGCACCGTTCTCGAAAGAAAGAGGCTCCACTTCATATGAAAATTGGAATTGTCAACTCATCGGTTGGAAACGCCCATGCATGCCTCGAGGACGTCGTCCGTGAAATCGAGCAATTTGAGCGCCAGGGATTCGCGTTTGTCTCCTGCCCCAACATCTTCGGCGTTGACGCCATCACGGCCATCGCCGTGGCGGGTCAGCGCACAGAACGGATTGAGATGATTACGGGCGTGGTGCCGAGCCCGCCGCGTCACCCCGCAGCCTTGGCCCAACAAGCCCTGACCACTCAAGCCGCGACCGGTGGTCGTTTCGTCCTAGGAATCGGCCTCTCCCATAAAATTGTGATCGAAGACATGTTTGGGCTCTCCTATTCACAGCCCGCTAAGCAAATGAGGGAGTACCTGGAAGTCCTCATGCCCTTGGTCCAGGGCAGACCCGCTGCCTTCCAAGGGGATCTCTATCGAGTCAATGCCAGTGTTTCGGTCGGCGATGCTGATCCCGTCCCGGTTCTTGTCGCGGCCCTAGGACCAAGGATGCTCGAATTGACGGGGCGACTCGCCCAGGGTACTTCGACTTGGATGACGGGCCTCAAGACTCTGGCCGAACATGTCGTTCCCTCGATCACCCAGGCTGCCTCAACCGCGGGGCAGCCCCATCCGAGAGTTCTGGCCGCAATCCCCATCGCGCTCACGGACGACGTGGAGAGCGCCCGTGAAGCGTGCGATCAGGCGTTTGCGCTCTACCCCTCTCTTCCCTCCTACCGCGCCATGTTGGAGCGAGAAGGCGTGGCACAACCCTCGGGCATTGCGCTGATCGGGAACGAGGCCACGCTGCGCCAAGGCATCGCCGCTTTCCGCGACGCAGGCATCACCGACTTTGCCGCTAGCCCCTTTCCCGCCGGCGAGGGCGTTGTCGATCGAACTCTGGCCTTCCTCCAATCCGAGATGTAAGGCGCTGAGAGGCTGAACAAACATGACTGTGAGGAGCAGCTCGCCCTCCCCGGGGCCTACCGTTCGTTGGCGGGAGGTGGCGAACTCCCTCGAAGAGTGTGGCTACGCTCGAATTCCGGACCTGATCACCGGCCAAGACTGCCAGCAATTGCGATCCCTCTATTGCAAGCGCGCACTCTTTCGGAGTTTCGTGGACCTGGGCGCGAAGGGCTACGGGGACAAGGGGGACTACCAGTACTTCGCTCATCCCTTGCCAGCTCTGGTGCGCCACCTTCGATCGCAGCTTTACCGTCCTTTGGCCCGGGTGGCCAATCGTTGGGCCGAAACGCTCGGGCGCCCGGAACGGTTTCCATCAAGTCTCCGGACGTACCTAAGGACTTGCCATGACGCCGGTCAAACTCGCCCCACCCCCCTGCTGCTGCGATACCAAGAGGGGGGTTATAACTGCCTTCATCAGGACCTGTACGGCAAACTCGCTTTTCCGCTTCAAGTCGCCATTTTGATCTCGAATCCGGAGACCGCTTTCTCCGGAGGCGAATTTCTTCTCACTGAGCAAAAACCCCGGGCCCAAGCCCGAGGTGAAGCGCTTGCGCTTCGCTTGGGTGAAGCCGTCGTCTTCCCAAATCGGGTCCGACCTGCTTCCGGAAAACGAGGTCCCGTCGCCTGCACGGTTCGCCACGGGGTCAGCCGGGTGACTTCTGGTGAACGCATGGCGCTGGGCCTGATCTTCCATGACGCTGAATAGACCAAAGGCCTCAAAGTGCGTCTGAAAGGCATCCGTGTCTATATCGATGTAGACGATGTGCTGGCGGAGACGACCCGGGCGATCCACGCCTTGGCCTCCTCTCTCTTTGGACATCGAGTCGAATTCGAACAAATGGTCGAATTCGACCTCGCGCAATCGCTTAAACTCGACGGCACGGAGCATGCTCAGCTCTGGCAGGCCATTCACGAGGCTGAATTCTTGGAGTCGCTCCCTCCGCTTCCCCATGCCGTCGCGACGACCCAACTCTGGCATAGAGCCGGCGCGCAAATTAGCATCGTGACGGGACGCCCCCCCAGCAGCCAGTCGAGTACTCTCGCTTGGCTCAAGCGGGTCGGCATCCCCCATCAGGGGCTTGAAATCGTTGATAAATACGGCCGTTTTGGCGACACCACGATTCCCTCAAAAGAAGAGCTGGCCCATCGCGACTATACGTGGGTCATCGAAGACTCCAGCGAGATGGCCCTTTTCTTGAGTGACCGGACTCCGGCACGGGTGATGCTGATCGATCGCCCCTGGAACCGGGGGTTCTCTACCGAGTCCACGCGAATCCAGCGGGTCCATGACTGGCTTGATCTCGAACGCGTCTGCTCTGACCTCGCCACACGTAACGCCGAGGGCCGCTAGGGCCGCCGCAACGCCCGTGATATCCTTTGTGCATGGATCATCCGACAACGTTCCGACCTGAAGAGCACGCTGTCTACAACCCCGAAAAAATGGGCAAGAGCACGCTTTTTGCCTCAGAGCGTATTCTCGTGGGCCTCAATGCCTTCGAACCCGGGCAAGAACACAAGCTCCACGCCCATGAAGGCATGGACAAGGTCTATCAGGTGCTGGAGGGGCAAGGCCTCTTCACTCTTGAGGGTCGCGAACTGCCCATGTCGACCGGCGTCATGCTGATCGCGCCGGAGGGTGTCCCGCATGGCATTCGAAATACCGGAAACCAACGACTCCTCGTTCTTGCAATCTTAGCGCCCGCCCCCTAATGCCCTCTGGCGGCAATGCCGACACGCCCAGGTCTCAGCTTCACTCGGCTTGGAAGTAGGGATTGGCGCCCGACGCGTGATCCGTGGTGTCCAGAATTTCAGTGACCTCGGGGACCTGGGCCCGCAGCATCGACTCAACACCGTGCTTCAGGGTCTGGGTTGACATCGCACACCCCTGACAGCCTCCCCCCATGTGGACAAAGACACGAGTCTCTTGAACGTCCAATAACGTAATGACACCGCCATGGTCTGCGACCGCGGGGTTGATATCACGGTCGATCACCGCTTGAACGCGTTCACGCAATTCAGCTGAATCCGATGGTGATGCAGTCTTGGCCGAAGAGGATTCGGGCGAAACCGCTGCAGCCACCGGAGGCGGCGATGCGCGCACCTCTCCAAGCGCCTCGGAAAGCGCCGGTTCTACAGCGCCCAGAATGTCGGTCCAATTCACACTTTCTCTGCGGGCGACCACCAAGACATCGCCCTTTCCGATGATCGAGTGCACCCCTGGAATGCCCAAGAGGGCTTGGGCGGCCGGCCAAGCCGCCGCCTCTTCTGGCGTCTCGAAAAGCGAGGTCCCGCCCGGGGAAACCGCCTGGTCAAACCGAATCGGGCAGGTGACGGCATGCGGGCCGGGGTCTTCAAAGGTCACCTGGTAAATCCGTGATTTCTCCTGCGGAACCTCCGGAGATTCCTCCTTCGAAAAGCTGTTACGCATCTTGTCCAAGAAACCCATGGCCATCCTTTCCATCTCTCGCACGAACGAACCGCTTCAGTCGCGGCCGTTTCCTTGGCCGGAAAGTAGCAAGACCCGGTGTTCCATCTCCTTGAGGGGCATCAGGTCTCCCTTCCGGGAGGCGACTTCAAGACCCGCCCGATAGACCTTCTCGGCCTCGTGAGAACGATCTAGGTGCTCCAGGGCCTTGCCCCGAGCGAGATAGATCGCAGAATTTTCAGCATCCACCGCTTGAGCCCGGCCCAAAACCTCTGCGGCTTCCGGCCAGTTTTCCAGAGCCAGCAGGGCGTGGCCGAGCCCAAAAAGGGCGACTCCGTCCTCTGCATCGATCTCGAGCACTTGGGCAAACATTTCTTTCTTCCGACGGGCGTCCGCCTGCTTCTGCTCGACGAGAACGTCATCCAGGCGTTCAGTGTCGACAGCCGTTCCCGAACGCTGAGCCATACTTTTCTGCATGGCTTTGGCCGATTCCGCTTCTGCGGTTTCCTTATCGCCAATTTTCATGAAATAGAGCGACAGGTTCGTATTTACCATCGGCTCGGCAGGAGCGATTTCTTCGAGTCGCTTAAAAATGTCAATCGCTTCATGAAAACGTTCCGAGCGTCCCAGCATCACGCCGATCGCTTCGTAGCCATCCGAGAAGGTCGGATCGATTCGAAGAGCCTCTTCGAGCCCGGCCAAGGCTTTCGACTCCTGCCCTTCGGCAAACGCGCGAACCGCTCGGTCATACAAAAAAGCGACTCGCTCCGCGGCCCCGGGTACGTCGTAAAAAGGCAGCAGCACAACTTCGGCCTCGACGCACCGGTCCTCAAGTTTCAACGAGAGTTTCGCTCCCGGTATTCGGTGTTTTTTATCGAGATAGGCATAGACGACCGCCGCATTGGCCACCGGGGAAAGGGTGCGAGATGCAAACTGGCCAATCACGCTTTCGTCTTGAAGACGAACCGGCAGGCCGGGCTCAGGCACGGAAGCCAGGAGTGAAGCCGCCTCGGAGTCAAAGGGTGCCTCATCTGGAGACCCAAGCACGAGACCCCGCAAAGCGAAGGGCAGCTTTCCGTAAGTCCGAACCCGAGCAATCACTTCCTGTCCCACATAGCAGCCTTTGGTGTAACTAACCGTGTGCTGTTCAAGCCCCGTCTCGGGAAGAATTCGCTTTCGACCCGATGTATCGGGTCCCATTCGAACCAAACCGGCCTCAATCCGCAGGGTTTCCAGGATCGGAGACAGAGCCGGCTCGGCCAGCTCGACCACGCCGAGTCGCGTGGCTGCCGACCGAAGACCGTCAAGCCACTCAGTCGCCTGGCTGGCCGCTGGCCGTGGGAGCAATACCAGCCATCCCGAATCTCCAGTTAAGCTGTGTCGAATGAGCAGGGTTTGCGGAGGCAGGCCTCCCCCGGTGGGCATCGCCATCGCTTCCGGGGGCGCCGCCGCAAAGGAGCCCGAATCGGCCTCCAGCCACTCATCGAGAACCTGATCAGCCGTCGGCCCTTGAATCGCCCATACGTTGAATCTCTCGGAAATGTCGAGCAACTCGACTCGGTCTGCAAAGAGCACGGCATCGAAGTCGGTCATCAAACCCGAAACGCGCTCGCGCTCAAGCACGATCAGAACAGCTGGCCCCTCCTCCCCATCAGGGAGTCGATGCAGGGAAAAGAGTTCCGCGAGTTGTCCCTGGCGGGTCACTCGCGCCGACCGATTCCCTTGGCCAGGCTGAAGGCCCTCGACGTCATTCGTGACCTGGGAATGCAGGAACGTCAGGGCATCCGGCCCACGGGCCAAGAGAAACCCAAGGTGAGCCAGTCCGGATGCGGAAGACCCGAGGTGCGCGAGCAAACCCTGAGCCCGCACCCGTCGCGCCTGCTCGGCCAAGCCCGCGATCGCCGGCAGGGCGGTGCTAGACGTCATCGTCGGCTCCGGCCGTTTCTAGAGCGAAAAGCTCTCGCCGCAACCGCAGGTATTGCTCGCCTGCGGATTATTAAAGACAAAGCCGCGCCCATCGAGTCCGCTTTGGTGATCCAATGTCACCCCGCGCAGATAAATGGTGGACTTGCGATCCAAGAAGACTTGGAAGCCCTCGAAGTCAACAACCGTGTCGCCTTCTCGTTGCTCGGTGAATTCGAGCAAATAGGAGAGTCCCGAACAACCGCCCCCCTTGATGCCCAGACGGAGGCCCGGCATTCCTTCAGCGGCCACCAAACGACGCACCTCTTCCTGAGCCGCTTCGGTCAGTTCGATCACCGATTCGGAAACGGCCGCACTGGATTGCTCGGCCGGTGCCTCTCCGGGCAAAACCCAGTCCGCCGGAAGCGACGCGAGCGAGCGATCGCCCTTCGACGACGCCCTTCTTTGATCACCTCCCGTGGGGGAACCCGAACTCATCCTCATTCTCCTCATTTACCTAGGGACTCTCTTCGACCCCGCGCAGCCAACCCCTCTCACAAGACCGGCCAAGTCGGTTGGAAACATTGGCTGATCTCGGGGTGGGTCCTATTAGATGCCGCGAATGACCTATCGGTACAAACTACGGAAAACTCATCGTTTCCAGCTGTTTGCAACCCCTAGAATGTACCTTCCACCCCGATCGTGGACAAGTCACCCACAGGGGACCCTCTTGCCGCCTCTGCGCGAAAGTCGCATTGAAGGCCTCCAGGGGAGCGGTAGGCTCCCTGCCTCGATTCGCCCGACAATCGATCAATCCAGCCACCAACGGAGTTTCCATGGAATCACAGCCCCCGGTTGACGGTCATTGCGATGATCGTTTCGCCCAAGTTCGGGAGGTTTTTACAGAAAACCTCAAATCCGGTCGCGATTGTGGGGCGGCCGTTTCCTTCTCCCTCGACGGCGAGACAGTCATCGATCTCTGGGGAGGCTTTCTAGACCTTGAGCATACCCGTCCGTGGCAACGCGACACTCTCGTCAACGTCTATTCCACCACCAAGGGCATGACGGCTTTATGTGCCCATCAGTTAGCTGAACGCGGACTTCTGGACTTCGACGCACCCGTTGCCCAGTACTGGCCTGAGTTCGCCGCCCAGGGCAAACAAGATCTCCCGGTCCGGTGGCTGATGAGCCACCGGGCGGGCCTCCCTGCGATCCGTGAAGTCCTCCCACACGCCGCCCTCTACGATTGGGAGGAAATGACCCGAGCACTGGCCAACACCGAGCCCTGGTGGGAACCCGGCACTGACCAGGGCTACCACGCCTTGACCTTCGGACATCTCGTTGGAGAAGTGATTCGACGCGTTTCGGGCCAGTCGGTCGGCACATTTTTTAAAGAAAACGTTGCTGGGCCCCTGGAAGCAGATTTTCACATCGGTTTCGGCCCCGAACTCGATGCCCGCACATCGGACCTTCATGGTCAGATGGTTCCGTCCGCGGGTTCAGCCCGAGCCGGATCAAAGGCCTCGCCCTCTCCCGAGATTCCCGACGCCGTGAAGACTTTCATGCGAAATATGTCCGACCCCAATACGATGGCGGGAGCGGCCTTCAACAACCCTCGACAACGATCCGGGGATGTCAACACCCGGGCTTGGCGAGCCGCTGAAATTCCCGCCGCTAACGGCCACGGCACCGCACGCTCGCTTGCGCGTATCTACGGCGCGCTAGCTCGGGGGGGCGAAATCGACGGGATCCGAATTCTTGAACCGGAAACCGTCGATCGAGCCATCGAAGAACAGAGCCATGGCCCCGACGCCATTCTCGGTCAGATGCCCCTGCGCTTTGGCCTCGGTTTCATGCTTCGCTCTCCCGTCATGCCCCTTAGCCCCAGCCGGCGGGCCTTCGGACACCCTGGGGCTGGGGGTTCCATCGGGATGGCGGATCCCGACGCGCGCGTCGGGTTCGGGTACACGTTGAATAAGATGCAAATGGGACTCACTGGGGGGGCCGGGGGATTCGCGATGCTCCGCGCCTTCTATGACGCCCTCTGATGCAAAATCCTCGAATGGCGGGACGATCCTCTGCTTCAACGCCACAGGCCCATTATCTTCTCGGCGCTAGCCCCCCGACCCTTCCCATCGTGGGGCCAACCATGCCATCGCGCACCCGTAGGCGACACAAATTCCCGCTGACACCACCAAGGTTGCGGGAACACCGAAAGGTGCAGCGAAGTAACCAAGCAATAGACTGCCGAATGGAATCAAACCTGCCCAGCAAACCTGAAAAAGGCTCATGACTCTTCCTCGCTTGGTCTCATCCACGACTTCTTGAACTAAGGTCTGCAGCCCCGTCATGACCGCAAAGTAGAAATATCCAAGAACGAGTTGAGCCGCGAGGGCTACAACGATCAACCGCGTGGCCGCGAAGAGACCTAGCGCGAGCCCAAAGGCCGCTACCCCAAGGGCCGCACCACGAAGACTCGGTGCACGGGACGAGCGACCGACGGAAAGGGCCCCCGCCATCGCACCGACCCCCGTCACCGCAACGATCCAGGCAAACATTGAAGGATCGCCGAGAACGTTTTGAGCAAACGCAGGCAGGAGCACCACGTGAGACACACCAAAAAAGGAAAGCGTGGCGACGGTCAATAGGGCGGGAAGAGCAGGCTTCCTCTCCTTCGCGTGTAGAAATCCCCCGCGAATTCGGGCAAAGAGGCCCCCTTCCTCCGCATCCGGCGCGTAGCGTTCAATCCGCATCATCGCCGTCAACGCCGCTGCCACGGTCGCCGCCACGGCGTACAGGGTGAAGGAAATTTCGAATCGAGAGGTCGCCACCATCGGTGCGGCCAAAAGGGGCCCGACCACACGGGTCAGATTGTTGGCCGCAGATTGCAGGGACACCGCACTCGATAGGTCGTCCTTAGGGACGGAATTGGCAGCGATCGCCATGCTGGCCGGACCCGAAAAAGCAAAAGCTGTTCCCATGCCGAAGGCAATGCCCAGGAGAGTGGGAGGAGAGATCTCCCCAGAGTCCGTCAACCATGCGAGAACCCCCGTCAAGATTGCAACTGATATATAACACGACAGGACGATTCGTTTACGGTCGAAACGATCAGCAACCACCCCCGCGATCGGCGCAAAAGCAAAAGCCGGAACAAACAAAGCAAAAAATAGAAAACCGCTCTGCCGCGTGTCGTTGTTGGTCAACTCGACGGTCAAGCCTTGCAGCGAAATATGGGAGATCCAGAAACCTGTCTGATTGATCAGGAAAGAGATGAAGAGGAGACGAAAGGCGCGATGCCGAATCGCGCTAAAGAGACCTGGGCGGGCAACCGGAGGGGGGCCCTTTGGTGCACGCGCCGCCGGAACCCCCATGGCGACAGAGTCGGCGGGGTTAAGAGCGGCGTCACCGGGGTTGGCGCCCAGACTTTCTTCGGCGTGGGACTTGACCAAGGGTAGGCTCGTAGAAGGAGAAGAAAAGGGCGCGGCCGCGCAGTCTAGAAGAAGCCGACTGAACCTGCATAAATGCCTTTATGAAGCTCTGAGGCGATCTAGTCTCCATCCAGAATTTCTGAACTGAACTCTGCGGAGTAAGCCGGATTGCGGGCCTCGATAATCTGTTCTGCTCGGTCGCGGATCGAATCCGCTTGAAGCGGATGGGTATGAATCCAGAATTGGTTGGCCTTAATGGCCTCAAATACAATTCGACCGACCTCTTCGGGCGCCATACCGGCCTCGACACCGGCGTTCAACATCTCAGAAAAGGCGCGTTCCGCAGGAGAAGACAGCCCTCGAGTTTCGGAGCGATCCGGCGGACGAATACGCTCGGAACGAGTGATTCCGGTAGCGATCGGACCTGGGCAAAGGACCGACACTCCCACGCTGGCGTTCAAACCCGCGAGCTCATGAAAGACGGATTCCGAAAGAGCCACAACGGCGTGTTTCGAAACGATGTACGGGGAAAGGTAGGGGCCAACCATCAACCCTCCGAGAGAAGACGTATTGACGATATGGGCGGGGCCACCTTGGTCGAGAAAAATCGGGACGAAAGATCTCAACCCGTTGACCACTCCGAATAAATTAACGTCCATGACCCATCGCCAATCGTCGTCCGTCCTTTCCCAAGCATTGCCACCCACCAGCACACCTGCGTTATTGCAGAGAAGGTGTACGGCCCCAAAAGTCTCGAGTGCCTGGCGAGCGAGGGCATCGACCGCTTCAGCCTCCCTCACATCTGTATGAACCGTGCACACCTCAGTCCCCGCTCTCCGGAGTTCTTCGGCGAGAGATTCGACGCCCTCATCATCGACGTCGGCCAAGACGAGTCGCATTCCCTCCCCTGCAGCGACCTGGGCAATGCCGCGCCCAATTCCACTGGCTGATCCGGTGATCACCGCCACATGGTCGTTAAACTCTTGCATGAGATTCTCCTGGTGTGGGAATAGAAATGCGGCACGATGCCGGCATTGGGCAGCCAGCCATCAAGCACCCTAAGCCTTCAACAAACGCTTCTCTGCCTCATCTCGTTGGCTGATGTCGCGACGGTGAACATTGTGATCAAAATACGGCGACCTTCTCTAGCACACGAGTGGGTTTTTCTTTCCGATTACTCCGGTCTACTAAAACGTTTCCGATCCCTCTCCACGGAAAGACGGAAATCGCAAGCATCGAGATGGTCATTCACCATCCCCATCGACTGCATGAAAGCATAAAGGGTGGTCGGACCCACAAAACGCCAACCCCGCTCCCGCAATTCTTGGCTCATTGTTCGAGATTCGTGAGTTTCCGTCATGCGACGCAGTGTGCCTCGATCGATTCGCTTGGGTCGCGAATGGGGCAACGGCTCAAATCGCCAAAGCCAGGCGGCTAAAGACCCCTCCTGATCCACTAGATCACAAGCCCGTCGAGCGTTCTCGATAGTCGCTTCGATTTTCCCACGGTGCCGAACGATCCCTGAATCTCGGAGGAGTCGCTCAACGCTCCGACGATTGAAACGGGCGACTTTCTCAAAGTCGAAGCCTCGAAAGGCCTTTCGAAAGGCCTCGCGCTTCCTCAGGATGGTGAGCCAACTTAAACCGGATTGAAAACCCTCAAGACAAATCTTCTCGAACAACCGACTGTCATCTTTCACTGGCCGACCCCATTCACAGTCGTGATAGGCCTGATAGTCAAGGTGCGAACCCGTCCATGGGCAGCGTCGCGGGGTCACTCGAGTCGGCTGCACGGCGAGGCCAAGCAAAGGCGAATGAGGCCAATCCATCGACTCACGGACTGGCCCCCATCGCGGCCAACACATTCGCCCGATGCCCGAGGCTATGGGCGATCCCTGAGAGAAACGTGAAGACCCGTCCAACCAGCACGAAGTCGGTGGGGACATCGACAAGAGGGTTTTCGCGAATAGCTTCAAAAAGCTCATCCGTCATTTCTTCTGTGAACTCTCCTTCGAAACGACCCGTGTCGCTCCGGCCAATCATACGGCGGGCGATCATCAGCAGAACATCGGTGTCCCCATCTGCGGTTCGAAAGCCCAACTCGGTAAACGCTCGCACCATGGCCGATTCATTGACGGTCATCATCGAGAACAACAATTCAAAAAGCCCCATTCCAAAACCGTCAGGAAGCTGCTTGCAGAGTCCGTAGTCCAAGACGACGGTATCGCGGTTCGGCTGAACCATCAGATTTCCGGGGTGCGGATCGGCCTGAAAAAAACCCGCCGCAAAAATCATGCGGACGAAAATTTGCATGAGATCCTGAACCACTAGCTCCAAGTCTAGACCCGCCGCTTCGAGCGCCTCGGCATCGGTGATTTTGATGCCCTCTACGAGTTCCATCGTCAGGACGCGACGGCTAGACCACTCTCGGTAGACCTTGGGAACGACGACGCCTTCTCCCTCTCCAAAAATTTCCCGGACGCGATCGGCGTTGTCGGCTTCGCGCCTAAAGTCGAGTTCCATCTCAAGATGATCCGTAATCTCCCTGAGCAAGGGGAGCAACGCGATGGGCTGAGGGTCGAAATACTCATAGATTCGGCAGGCGAGCTGGACGTTCATCAGATCGAGGCCAACCAAATCCTCGAGACCTGGGTATTGCACCTTGACTGCCACCTCGCGCCCATCCAAAAGCCGGGCCCGGTGGACCTGGGCCAGTGAGGCCGAAGCGAGGGGTTTGGGGTCAAACTCGGCGAAAAGAGCATCCAGGGGTTTCTGGAGCTCTTCTTCGACGACCTGCCGAACCACTTCAAAATCGCACGCGGGCACTGCGTCGTGGCATTGTTTCAAGACCTCGACGAAGGGCTTTGGGAAGACGTCGGAGCGGGTAGCAATCGCTTGGCAGCTCTTGATGATGACACCGCGCATTTCAAGCGCGCAATCGAGAACGGCCTGGGCCGCACGCTCATGAGTCTGATCGTGGTCTTGGGCTCGTTTTTCTTTCGAGGGTTGCCACAGCGAGGGCCATTTATACAGACCCCAAATAAAGACTCCGGTGCGGGCCACCCGCCAGGTACGCCAAGCGAGGGTGGGCCATTTCACAGGCCTGCACTCAGCGGCTCAAAACCCGTTTGGGCAGGCGGGGTCCAAACCGTTTCCAGTGACTGGAATTCTTCCTCGATCGACTTGCGATGCTCAAGACCCTGCAGGGCGGCTTGCAGGCTTTCCCGTGCCTGATCCTTCTGTTCTTCGGGCCTTGAACGCGTCATTTGCGAGAGCAGCGTGTGGAGCATGCCAAAGATGACTTCCCGTCCAGGAAGGGTCTTGTTGTCGACGGTTCGAAAGGTGCGGGTCGCCAACTCGGACAAAGCCACTCGGAGATACTCGACATGAGGGTTCTCGTCGCTCTGGATGTAGCTCACCATGGCGGCTGCACGATCGGGTTCAGCGGAAATCTCAGGATTGGATAAGACCGCGTGCCCCCAGGCAAATACCTGTTCGGCGAAGACTTCGACCAGAAGCACATTAGAGAGCAT
>JAQWNI010000168.1 GCA_029268645.1 Myxococcota bacterium | reverse complement strand
ACGGAGGTGCCTCGAACTTGCCGGACCCCCTCGGCAATGCCGTTCATGCCGTGGATATAGGCCTCGCCCAGTTGCCCGCCGTGGGTGTTGATTGGGAGTTGGCCGCCGAGTTCGATATTGCCGTTCTGAATGAAGTCTCGGGCTTCGCCTCGAGGGCAAAATCCGAGTTCCTCCAGCTGAGGAAGCACTAACGGAGTGAAGTGGTCATAGATGACGGCAGTCTGGATGTCTTGGGGGGTCAACCCACTGTCCTGCCAGATCTGCTGGGCCACGATGCCCATTTCGGGAATGCTTGTGATTTCGTCACGGTAGTAGCTTTTCATCATCTGTTGGTCGGGGCCCGAGCCCTGTGCGGCAGCAGCGATGACGACTGGGGGCTGGGGCAAGTCACGAGCGCGCTCAACAGTGGTCACCACAAAGGCTTGCCCGCCGTCGCTTTCCTGGCAGCAGTCGAGAAGGTGTAAGGGTTTGACGATCCAGCGGCTTTGTTGGTGATCTTCCAGGCTGATCGGTCGCTCGAAGAAGAAAGCTTTCGGGTTGGTTGCCGCATGTTTACGGTCGGCGACAGCGACTCGACCAAAATCTTCGCTGGTGGCACCGAATTCGTGCATGTATCGCTGCGCGAACATGGCTACCCATGAAGCCGGCGTGAGCAATCCAAAGGGAGAACTCCAGCTGAAATCGATTTCGGTGGATGTGGGCGCGGCTGAGCGTCCTTGAACGCCGGCACCGAACCGTGTTTCGGACCGTTCGTTGAAGGCGCGATAGACGAGGCAGTAGTCGCAAACGCCGCTTTGAACCGCCATGGCGGCCTGGCCAATGGTGGCGCAGGCTGCGCCTCCGCTGTGATGGATGCGGCTGAAGTGCTTGAGTTGGGGAATCCCGAGGCTTCGGGCCACGTCGATCTCGTGGTTGTCTTCCGTCGTAAACAGGACCATGCCATCGATCTGTTCTGGCCGTAGCCCGGCATCTCGGATCGCCATGTCGCTGCATTCGACGGCGAGACGGAGGGTGCTGCGGCCCGACTGTTTTGAAAACTCGGTCGCGCCGACGCCGACGATGGCCGTTTCGCCCGCGAAGGTCGTGGACAACTTGATGGCTCCCCTGGTTTAATGGACGGTTTCCTAGCCTACCGGATGGAGACCTCCCGACACCCAGGCCGAGAGCAGATGGGCGAGGACGCCCTGAGAGACGGTTCATTCTCGAGTCTACACGCGACAGATTTTTCTGATGGCCGTTTGGAAGCGAAGCTAAAATAATTCTTCATAGTTAGCTACTTGCGGCGATAGCCTCCGGTGGGCTCTGAAAGCCTCGGTCTCCAAAGGTTTCCTTCGGGTGTATCGGGCCCAGGGCAGCGAAGCGGCCTTTTCTGGCCCCTGTCAGGAAAGGCCGCTTCAGTCGGCGTGAAGATTTTGGACTCGTTGACCGGGCCTGAAGGACTTGACCGCAATCAAGAGTTCAAATTCCAGGGGGGTTGGCCAGTCAACCGGCTCCCCCGGAAGCGATGCAATGCAGGGAGGGCCGGCAGGGTCTTCACCCCAGGCGTGCAGTACGCTTTGGAGAGAAAACACGGCGATTTTGTCCGGGGCCAGGGAAGGAGAACAAGCAATGCTGTTCAGGAAGAAACCACAAATGCCGACGGCCGAAGAGGCTTTACCCGGTCGGTCTGAGGTCATGCCGGTGGCCCCGGCTCACTTCGTCAATGGGCACCCCCTAAAGGGTGATTTTAAAGGTCTTGAGCTGGCTTATTTTGGACTCGGCTGTTTCTGGGGTGCCGAGCGAATGTTTTGGCAGGAGCCCGGTGTGGTGACTTCCGCGGTCGGTTATACGGCCGGTCTGACCCCGAATCCCAGCTACGAGGAGGTGTGCTCCGGTCTGACGGGTCATAACGAGGCCGTGATGGTGGTCTTCGACCCGTCTCGCGCTTCCTATGCGCGAATGCTCGAAGTCTTTTGGGCGGGGCACGATCCGACTCAGGGAATGCAACAGGGCAATGACGTGGGCACTCAGTATCGATCGGGGATCTACACAACTTCCGATCTGCAATTGCGCGCCGCGGAGGCCTCTCGGGATGCTTTTCAGCGCGAGCTCGATGCAGGCGGCCATGGCTCAATCACCACTGAGATTGAGCCGGCGGCGCCATTTTATTACGCCGAGGACTACCATCAACAATACCTCGCCAAGAACCCCAATGGTTACTGTGGACTGGGCGGAACGGGGCTCAAGCTCCCGGCCGACTGGATGGTCTGAGAGATCAATGCGGACGATCCCGAACGGCTGCGGTTAGCTGGACGGGCTCTCGGGTGTCGGAATGATGTTGATGGTTTGGCTTTCGGCCTCGTAATAGATCCGAGCCCGACCGGTTTGAAGCGCATTCATCAGCCCCTCGACTTTTTCTTCGAGGCTGTGCTCCCTGAGGCCGTAGTCTGTTCCGTTGCGGGTCACGAATTCTTCGGCCAGCCTCTGGAGGGTGTGCGATTCCAAGGCTTCCAACGGGACCTCGACGGCGGATTCCTCAATCGCATCAGTTGTCTCTTTTAGGCTCACTTTGGCTCCCCGCTGGAGAGGAGACCCTATCTCGCCCGGCCGAGATCGGCGAGGCGGCTTTGCGCGGCCGCGGTCGGGCTAAGCTCGGGGAGGCTCGCTGCTCGGGAGACAAAATATTGATCGAAATTTTCGTCGATGCCGATGCATGCCCGGTCAAAGAAGAGATTTACGCCGTTGCCGCTCGGCACGGTTTGCCTGTGGTGGTTGTGGCGAATGCTCGTCAGTCGGTCCCTCAGGATCTGGGGGTTGAAATGGTCGTTGTGGGCCAGGGAGCGGACGCGGCCGACGATTGGATCGTGGAACAACTGCGGGCAGATGACGTCGTGGTGACGGCCGACCTTCCCCTTGCGGCGCGCTGCTTGGAGCGAGGAGGGCAGGCGCTTTCCCCGAACGGTCGAATCTTTACCGAGGATTCGATCGGTGGTTTGGTGGCGACCCGCAATCTCCGGGCCGACCTTCGGGGTGCGGGGATGGTCTCCGGAGGTCCTCCTCCTCTTTCCTCAAAGGACCGTTCCCGATTCCGTTCCCGGCTCGACGAAGTGGTTCGGTTGGCTCTCCGAGGTTCTTAATTTATTCGAGGGGAGGGAGAAGGCTGCTTGGCCAACGATGGAACTTAGTCGAGGTACATGCCTCCGTTGGCCGCAAAGACTTGACCTGTAGTGAAGCCTGAGACTCTCGGGTCGACGATGCCTGCCACAGTGGCGGCCATCTGCTCGGGTTCGCAAAGTCGCCCCAGAAGGGTGCTCCGTTCCATGGCCGTGATCCCCTGCTCGGGGACTTTGGCGAGCATGGGAGTCCGCACCGGGCCTGGGGCTACCGCATTGGCTCGAACCCCGTAGCCCGCGAACTCGAGGGCCGTCGTTTTGGTCATCGATTCGATGGCACCCTTGGCGGCCGTGTAGTCGATTTGGCCGATGTTTCCGCTGCGGGCGCTGACTGACGAAAAATTGACAACGAATCGATTGACGCCATCTCGAAGAGGCTGGTTGTCATTTTCTTTGAACATCGGGTGCCAGTGTTGCGCGGCGATTTCTCTCGTAAAGAGGAATGTTCCATGGACATGAACGGCCATAACGAACTTGAAGTCGTCGAAGCTTTTTTTTGCGATCCGTGCATCTCGGGTGACGCCGGCCACGTTAACGACCCCATTGATGCAACCGGTTGCTTCGAGAGCATGAGAGACCGTTTTTTGGACGTCGGCCTCTTGGCTGACATCGGCTGGCACGACGAGGGGGGCCGCGGCGGTCTGGTCGGTGAGTTGGGCTGCCGCCTCGGTCAAGCGATCCTCGTCGAGATCGACCATCACAACCTGGGCCCCGTGTTGGGAGAGGACGGTGGCAACGGCGAGGCCGATGCCTTGCCCGCTTCCGGTGACGATGTGGGTTTCGCCGAGAAAAGCGTCTTCGCGAAGAACAGCATGCATGATGGACTCCTTTTCGAGAGGGAGGGAGGGTTGCGGGCACAGAGGGCTCCGTCAAATGCCGAAGGGACAAGAGCAAGCCCTGGAGTAACAGACCGGTTTCAACCCGAAATTGGATGCAGATTTCGACTTCGGTGAGGCGTATCTGGGGTCCAGCCGGGCTGATGGCTTTGCCCGGGGGGTCCGTCGCTAAAGCTTGCTGGATACCTTCCTGTCGTCGATGATTGCGCCCGGCGCCCTGGTGGCGTTTTGAGTGATCGGAAGAGGTGAGAACCGAGCAATGGCGACTGAACCCCTGAGCGGGAAAGCAGCGACCCAAGAACGCATTCTGGTGGCGGCCACGGAGCTTTTTCTGGAGAAAGGGTACGAGCAGACGACGGTGGCCGAAGTTGCGGAACGAGGCGGCGTGAGCCGTGCAACGGTTTTCTGGCACTTTAACGATAAGGCCAGCCTCTTTCGGCAGGCCTTCAACCGTCTCGTAGAACCGCTCCGTCAGTCCTTGGATCGGACCTTTGACGACCTTGAGCCCGAGAAACAGTTGAGGCAGCAGGTGGCGACCTACCGGGCCTACTCAGGCAGCCACAAGGAGGCAATCAAGGCTTTCATTCGTTGGGCCCAAGAAGCACCGGAGGCTCGGGAGTGGTTGGTCGCCACGCTACTCGATTTTCACCAACGATTTGCTGGCGCCCTCACCGAGATCATTTCGCAGATCGTTCCGCCCAATCAGGACTCGGTGGCCATTGCGACGGGGCTTGTGGTGTTGCTCGATGGAGACTTCTTCCTCTCTTGGTTCGATACGTCGGACCGGCGCATGGAGGAGCGCAGCCGGGCGGTCGATGCATACCTTTCGATGATTCCCCGGAAGGTTCAGGGTGCGGCTTGACTCCGTGGCCCCTTCGGTGGTCCATCCCTCAGTCGTTCAAGGCGATGATCGCAGCGCAGCGGTCGAGTTGATCGGAAGATCCTTCCTTGATCCGCCGACAACGACTTTCGAGGTCGACCATTCGCCGATTGATCCATGATGCGGCGAGGTCGAGCCTTCGGCGGTCTGCTCTGGCTTGGCTCAGGAGTTCTGCGCCGGCGATTACGCTGCTGACGACCTCAGCCAAGCTCTGGGCGGACATGAGCGCGTATCCCATATCGGCGAGTAGGGCACTGGAGGCATCAACGATGAGCCGCATGCCTTCGAGGACCTTGTCCGCGAACGGTTGGAGCTCTTCGTCGTCAAAGGCTTTGAGCTCGACCTCAAGGTTTTTAAAGACCGTTGAGAGCGCGCCTTTGCCGATTTCTTTGAGTGCAAAGCTCACTTGGATTTCGGAAGTGCCTTCGTAGATCGTGGTGATAATGGCATCCGCGTGAAGTTTTCCAACTTCAGACTCCGCCATGAAGCCCAGTCCGCCGTGGACTTGAATGGCCTCTCGGGTGATCTGGTCCGCCGCCTCGGTGGCTAAATACTTCGAGAGAGGGGTGAGCAGCCGAATTCGGGTGTCGTTGAGTTCTCGTTCACGGCTCATTTCGCGCTGTTCCGATTCAGAGAATTCGTCTGGGCGGGAGAAGGCCTCGCCAATGGCTCGGTTGCGATCAGTGAGCATGCATGCCCGGTAAAGAAGAGCGCGGCTTCCTTCCAACGAGAGCGTCATGCGGGCCAATTTGTCTTTCATGAGTGGCTGCTCTGCGATGGGAACGCCGAACTGTAGTCTCTCCCTTGCGTACGCGACCGCTGTGGAGAGAGCGGCTTCGCCGATGCCAATGCCTTGGGCCGCAACGCCCAGTCGAGCGTTGTTCATAAGGCTCAGCATGGCCTTGAAGCCATCTCCCTTTTGCCCAATGCGAAAGCCTTGGGCTTCTTCAAAGCTGATCGCAGCGGTGGGGGATCCGTGAATGCCGAGTTTCTCTTCCAATCGGGTCACGGTGACTGCGTTGCGGGCCCCGTCGGGGAGAGTCCTCGGAACAATGTAGAGCGAGAGTCCCCGGGTGGTTCCCTTGGATTGATCAAAGGTCTCGTCGTCTCGGGCCAGCACAAGATGGATCTCTGATCCGCCATTGGTGATGTAGATCTTCCCACCGGAGATGAAGCACAAGCCGTCTCGCTCTGTGGCCCGCGTGGTGATTTGGCCGAGGTCGGAGCCCGCTTGGGGTTCGGTCAGGTCCATGGCGCCCATCCACTCGCCAGAGGCCATCCGGGGAAGGTATTGCTGCTTGAGTTCTTCCGAGGCGAATTCTTGGATGTCCTCGGCTACGCCCGCTTGAAGGCCCACCATCGTCATCAGGCCTGCGTCGGCTCGGGAAATCATTTGCAGGAGAAGATTCGCCACGAAAGCCGGGAGGCCGAATCCTCCGTACTCCTCTCGGACGCCAAAGCTGATGAGTCCCGCCTCACGAATTCGTTCATAGGCGGCGACAATGTGAGGCGGCGGAACAACTTCTCCGTCGATCAGCTGGGCTTCCTCGGCCCAGCCCGCCCGCGTCGTTTCTTCGATCTCGGAACAAATTTGGGCTGCGGTCTCGACGACGGTGAAGAGAGCGTCCCGCTCGCTTTTGGGATCACAGTCCGGGCCCTTGGTCCATAGGAAGAAAGTATCCCAGTCCACTAATTCGTTGAAATACAGCCGGACAGCGTCGTTGAGATACTCACGCATTGTGCACTCCCTATAGGATTGGGCCCGTCGCAGTGACCTCGGTGCTTCGTGGTGGACGGCCGTTCCACCCTACAGCCTATGTCCTGGGGGACAGACTGCGAGTCACTTCTAGGGAGGGCTTGGTCTTCGGAGCCCCCGGGAAGGCGACTCGGAGTCAGCCTCTAGATGTGCCGAGCCCACACGCGTAGGAGGGCGGGGCCGAGCACGCTCACACCGATCAGGATCGCGAAGAGGGCTGCGAGGAGGACGGCGGCGGCGGCGACGTCTTTGGCCTGGCCGATGAGGGGGTGAGGGTGGGGCACAGCGGCGTCGGCGATGCGTTCAATCGCGGTATTGAGGGCTTCGGTCAGCCACACCGCGGTGATCGCCAGACCGAGCCAACGCCAACCGGTGGCATCGATCGATAGAAAAAGGGCGGTTGAAACGACGACGAGGGACGCAAATAGGTGAACCCGGGCGTTGGGCTCGTCCCTTAGAAGGATGCCTAGGCCTCGAAATGCATACCCAAAACTGGCGGTTCGTTTCTTCAATGTCCATTTTTCGGTCATGGCTGAGCCTCATCGAGCAGGGGGTAGAGCTGAGTGAGCTGCTGGAGTGCGGTCAGAAGGGCTCCCTTCTGATCACTTTCGGAGTCTCCGAGTCGGACGACGATGAGGTCCCGCTCCGGCACGATCACGATGTATTGGCTGCGAAAACCGTTGCAGCTGAACACTCCACTCCCATCTGTGGAAATCCAGAAGTGGGCCCCGTACTCGCCGCCGGAGTACGCCGTGGGAGTCCGCGCATAGTCGATCCAGCCCGGGGGCAGAATCCTTGTTTCTTCCCAGCACCCATCGCGTAGGCAGAGCAGTCCGAATCGCGCGAAGTCCTGGGCCGTGCAGGAAGCGAATGAGGAGGCGATCCATGTTCCCCGGCCGTCGACTTGCGGGGTGAAGCTCTTGGCCCCGATCGGGTCGAGGAGTCGCTCGCGGAGTGACGCGATGAAGGCGTCGCCTGTGAGTTGTACAGCGCTCTGGCTCAGGCGGGCGATGATGTTTGAGGTTCCGCTGGAGTAGTTCCAAAGCGTTCCCGGTGCGGCCATCAGCGGCTTGGCGGCGGCGTAGTGGGCAACATCCTCTCTTCCTCCTCGGAAGAGCATTTCGATGGCATCCGACCCACTGTGGTCTTCGTAAATTTCATTGAATTCGAGTCCGCTGCTCATCCGGAGCAGCTGGTCAAGCGTGATCGCTCTTCGCGGGTCCTCGGGTGCCTGCCATTCGGGGATCGGGGCTGGAGAATCCCATTGCAGTCGGCCTTCCCCAACCAGAATGCCAACCCAGGCGTGCAAGATGCTTTTGGCCATTGACCAAGACGAGAGCGGCTTTGAGGCTTCTCCCCCGGGTCCGTAGCGTTCTGCCACGAGTGATCCTTGCTGGACGACGAGCAACGCATGGGTCGTTCCCAGTCGCGTCTCCTCCCTCGGATCAAAGAAAGCCTCGATGACGGCCATGGATTCAGAGGGATCACCCGAGGTCTTGGGACAATCGCGGGGCCACTCCCGCGTCGGCCACGGAATGCCCTGGGGTTGCTTCGGGAGCGGAGGGGCATGGGGGGGGAGGGGTCGCGGGCCGTACTGCGGCATAGGATCTCTCGTTGGGCCGTAAAATCCGTTTTTAGGACGCTAGCAAGGCTTGGGGAGAGAACTTATGTCTCGAGCTCAGTTTTCCGAAGCGCTTGGAAGCGATCTTGAGTTTTGACCTGGCGGTTGGCTGACTATGCTCCGCTGTGTCTGGAAGAGGCAACGAGGAGGAACGGGAATGGGGCATCACGAGAGTCTGGATCTCGAAGCCATTCAGGAGAGTTTGGCGCGAGTGGTGCAAGGCAAGCCCGAGGCCATCGAGTGGGTCCTGGTCGGCCTTCTCTCGGGCGGCCACATCCTGCTTGAGGACGTCCCCGGGGTGGGCAAAACGACCCTCGGCAAGGCTTTGGCGCGCTGTTTTAACGCCGAGTTCTCCCGGATTCAGTTTACACCCGATCTCATGCCCGCTGACGTGGCGGGCTCCGAAGTCTTGGATCCCCAGACTGGTTCTTTTCGTTTCCGTGCGGGCCCGGTTTTCGCTCACATCGTGTTGGCCGACGAGATCAATCGAGCATCACCTCGAACCCAGTCCGCACTTCTCGAGGCCATGAACGAGGGCCAGGTCACGGTAGAAGGGGTTACCCGCCCGCTCCCCGAGCCGTTCTGCGTGATTGCGACCCAGAACCCAGTGGGATTCCAGGGCACCTATCCACTGCCCGAGGCCCAGCTCGACCGGTTTGCCATCTGTCTGGGGCTTGGCCATCCCGCGCCCGAGATTGAACTTGAAATCCTCTTCGCCCATCAGGCCAGAGATCCCCTTGAGGCGGTTGAGCCTGTGGCTTCAGTTGAGGCGTGGCGGGCCGCTCGTGAGGGGGTCCGTGGCATCATGGTCAGTCGCGATGTGGCTCTCTATTTGCTTCGCCTCGTCGAGCGGACCCGCAGTCACCCCGAAATTGAATTGGGTGTCAGTACGCGGGGTGCTCTCTCTCTCTTTCGAGCCGCCCAGGCTCGTGCCTTCATCCAATCCCGATCGTATGTGTCACCTGAAGACGTGCAATGCCTGGCCCGTCCTGTTCTGGCTCACCGGGTCGGCCTGGGGGCCGAAGCGCGTTACGGAGGGCGCTCGGCGGGTTCCCTGATCGATGCGCTGGTCGCTGAAGTGATGCTGCCCCTTTGAACGCTTTTGCTCGGCGCATTGGAGCAGGGCGATTCAATTGGAGTCGTCTTAATCACGTTCTGATCCCCTCAACGAAAGAGGGCCGTGATCGTTTTCGGCGCAATCGATTCGCGCGATGGGTCGTGGGGCCGCTTGCGCGGACTTGGTTTTCCTTGACCGTAGAGGGCAGGGGGCTGTTCGCGTTCACCCTACTGGCGAGTCTGGTTGGCCTCGATGTGTTGCATGGCCAAACGTATTGGCTGTGGGCGGGCTGCCTATCTCTCGTGGTGGCTTCGGTGCTAGTCCGCCCCTGGATGGCCTTGAGGGATGTGTCCGTCCAAGTTGACGGTCCGGTGCGGGTCGCGTTGGGGGCCTCCGCGCATTTTAGGATCACCCTGATTCATCAGGGCGATCGGGATTACACAGGTGTGCGTGTGCAGCGGCCCTTTTTGCCCTGGGATGGGACTTGGCTTGAGTCCGATCCTCGTGTTGCACAGTTGCGGGCAGGCGACCGGGTGAGCATTCCAGCGACGGCTTTTTTCGTCGAGCGTGGACCCCATCACCTTGACCCTTTTTCGGTCGGTGCTCTGGTCCCTTTCGGCTTGGCGGTGGGGCCTTCCCGTGAAAGTCGAGGCACGCACTTCATGGTGGTTCCCCCGATCGCTCCGGTCGTGGATTTGAGATGGCCCGGTCGGGTCCGCCACCAGACCGGCGGCGTGAAGCAGGCTTCTCGGGTTGGGGAGTCTCTCGAGTTGGCTGGGTTGAGAGACTGGCGTCAGGGCGATCGTTTAAGGGATCTGACGGCTCGAGGGTGGGCTCGTCGTGGTCAGCCGGTGGTGCGGGAGTACCAGCAGGAATATTTCAGCCGGGTCGCTGTTTTTTTTGACCCCGATGGCCGCGCGGCCTCGGAGAAGGCTTTTGAGTCTTCGATTGCGCTGACCGCCGGCATCGTCGAGTTTTTGATGCGAGGCGAGTCGCTGGTGGACCTATTTGTCGGCGGTCCTGAGTCAGGGGCGGTCCCGCTCGGTCGTAGTCGGGGTGGACTTGATCAGGCCCTCGATGTTCTGGCCTCAGTTCGAAGCGTGCCGGCATTTGGCCAACCCTCGGGACCGTTTCGCGTGACGGAGGGGCTAAAGGGATGTTCGGCCGCCTTTTTGATCGGTACGGCGGAGGGGGAAAGCCGACTGGGCTGGATCGAGGCGCTCCGGAGTAGCGGGCTCGGAGTCCGTTGGATTCGCGTGATTGACGGAACAAACGGTTCTCCTTCTCCTTCTTTTTCCGGTCCGAAGGCTGGTCTTTTGACCGTTGATTTGATCGAAGACGCAATCCGTCGCCGATCGGGGTTGAAGCTCTGATGCGATTTCAGTTGCGGCCTTTGCCCCTGCTGGTGGCGACTCTGCTTTGGGGGTTGAGTTCAGGACAGTCCGAAAGAGCCGTGGCCCTTTCCATGCTGATGCTTTGGGCCTGCATCCGTCCAGCACGTTGGGCCCTGACGGTTCCGGCCCAGGTTCTGGCTGCTCTCGCAGTCGCAATGCTGGTTCTCTTCCTGCAGGCGATTGACCCGAATGGTCCAGGTTTTGGGGGCGTGGAGATGGAGCCGCTTTGGTTCCAGGTGGGCGAATGGGCTTTGGTGTTTTCCGTTCTCCGACTCCATTTTCGTCAACCCGCTTTGGGTCAGTCAGGCACTTTGGGCCTTGGGCTCCTGGTTTTTTTGGCATGTGGGACGGTTCGCATCGGTTCCCTTTATCCGTTTCTGCTGGGTGTCTTCGCATTCCTGAGTTTTATTTCGCTGCATTATGAAGAGGTGGCGCAGGGGGGGCGTCCGGCGGGCGGAGTGAACGGGAAGAGAACTGCGGCCGTGGCTGCGGGACTGCTCGCGATCGCATTGCTTTCGACCCTCGCTCTCGCCGACGCCGTTCCACGATTCTATTCCTTGGCCTACTCGTGGGCTGTTCAGTGGGTGGATGATCGTCAGCGTGCGGGTTTTCACGATGGCCCCATCACGCTTCGCTCATTGGATGGCCTTCTGCAATCGGATGAAGTGGTGCTGCGTGTGCAAGGAGAAGCGGGTGAGCGATTACGGGGCAACGTCTATACCCACTATGCACGGGGGCGCTGGCTTCCCCCGCCGAGACCCCGGGAAGAAAACATCCGATTTGACTGGGCGGATCCGACGATCGAGGTGGGTCAAGGGGCTCGAGCCGTCATCCGCTACGCCCGAGATGGCGCAGACCGTTACTTCATCCCGTCAGACGGAGGCCGCCTTGCCCTTGCCCCAGCGAATGCACGAGTGGATGAAATGGGAGTGGTTCGGGTGTCCGGTCGCGATGCCGTCGAGCGGATCGCGGTGTTCGGATCTGGCGAGTTTCCCCTCGCCATTCATCCGCCGCGGCAGGCCGACTATGAGGTGCCTGAGGAGCTTCGCGCGCTGCTTGAATCTTTTACCGCAGACTGGATACGGCCTGGCGCCTCGCCCCTTGAGCGGGTTGAGGCGATTCGTGAACACCTCGAAGTGGCGTACACCTATTCATTGACTCCGTCCGGTTCTTCCGATCGAGAGGCTCTTGCAGAGTTTCTGACGCAGACCCGGGCGGGGCACTGCGAATATTTTGCAACGGCTTTGGTCCTTTTGTCGCGGGTCGCCGGTGTGCCGGCGCGTTTGGTGACCGGATACCGAGTCGCCGAATGGAATCCATTTGGGTCCTATGCCGTCGTGCGCGAGAAACACGCCCATGCTTGGGCCGAAATTTATTTGGAGGACCCAGGATGGGTTTCTGTGGATCCGAGTCCTCTGCGAAGTGGCGCCCGCGAAATGGCGGCCCTAACGCCTTGGGTCGAGGGGCTTTGGGATTGGATTCTTTTTGGTCTTCAGCGCCGGGGTCTTGAAACACTTCTGATCATTCTGATTGCGGGACTGGCTGCGGTTCAGGTCGTGCGACTGCTTCGTAGGCGGACGGCTCCGAAAGCTTCCCGGTCCCCCGATTTTGCCGTGCCCCCGCCTTGGCTAAGCGACTTTCTGGAGACCCTTGCACGTCGGGGCCTTTCGAGGGGACCGTCGGAATCCCTGGAGTCATTTGCTCGACGGTTAAGAAGGTGCTCTGACAGCGCAGCCCCGTTGCACCTGAATTTGGTCGAGGCCGCTCTTCTGCTCCGGCGATACTCGGCCCTGCGTTATGGCGGAGAAGGGAATGAGGCCATGATCCGACAGGATTTTCAGCGTTGGTTAGAACATGAAACCTCCGAGTCGGTCTCCAAGTTCAAATCGCCTTCCCTTTGAAAAACATCGCAGTCTGGTCTCCTTGGTAGACGAGTTCGTCTTCCTGTCGGAAATCAAACGCGTATCGGATTACGACCCGGGAGGGGCCGATGCGGGTGCGGGTTTCGCGGGACTGCAAGATCAGGGGGGGGCCTAGTGTGGCGAGCCGTTTGAAGTCGGCACGATGAATCCGGTTGCCAAATCCCGCCCATCCCTGATCCCAGCGGCAGCCGTGAAAGAACCAGGCGTGGAGACAGCCGAGGCTGCCGGTGGCCATCAGCATCTCGGCTGCAGAAACATGGGCGGGGTGAAGCGAATCGACACGTTGAGCCGCGGCAAAAGGAAGCGGGCGATTCGTGTCGAGAACCGCTTCAATGGTTTTAGTCTCGGCATCCATGCGATGGATTTCATCGATGAGGAAAGCTTCTTCGCGATAGAGGAAGCTTTCAAGAAAAGCCGCCATTTCAGTTGCGTCGTGTGGTCCAGGAATGATTCGGGCCAACTCGCGCTCTCCGTCTGTTTAGAGGGGCTTAAGAAGCATTGGGTTGAGGTCCTGCTGTGGGCACGGCCTGTTTTCGCCCGGTTTTTCTGTTGCTTGGACTCCGGAAGCGATCTGCGAAGCCAGTGGTTGGGGCTAGGGGAGGAAAAGCAAAGCGATCCCCGGTACTTTGTCAATAACCTGCGGAAAAAGGATGGACCAGCGCCCCTGCTTTCTGCGGTACGGGGACTCGAAGATTTGAACCCGAAAGCGAGGCACGGGGTCTGGGTCGAGCGGGGAGGGCTCCGCGCCGGCCGATCCGATGCATTAAGAGGGGTGAGCGAGGCATGAGTCGCTTTATCGTCCAAGGAGGTAAACCGCTTTCCGGCGAGATCACGGCCAGCGGAAATAAGAATGCGATTTTACCGATGATCGCGGCGACGTTGTTGACCGATGAGGAAGTGGTTCTCGACAACGTGCCCAATCTGCGTGATGTCACTCATATGCTCGAGGTGTTGGCTCACTTGGGCGCCCGGGTGGAGCGAGCGGATCGTCGGGTGACAATTCAGACCGCGGACGTCAAGAGAGACGCCATCCCTTTTGAGTTGTGCGAGAAGACCCGCACATCGTTTCTATTTACCGCGCCTCTTCTGTACAGAGTCGGCCGAGCTCGGCTTCATCCTCCGGGTGGCGACCAAATCGGCCGCCGTCGCTTGGATTCGCATTTTTACGGACTTCGGGGCCTAGGGGCGGTGGTGGACGACGAGGGGTTTGACTTCAGCCTCCAAGGTCGTTTTCAGGCTGCGAACCTGTTCTTTGACGAGCCGTCTGTGACGGCCACCGAACATATTCTGATGGCCGCCGTAGTCGCCGAAGGCACCACGACTCTGCGAAATGTAGCCAGCGAGCCCCATGTTCAGGATTTGGCGGCCTTGCTCGTTTCAATGGGGGCCCAGATTGAGGGCTTGTACACCGATACACTTTTGGTTCAAGGCGTGCCGGTCTTGAACGGAGCGCGTCATCGCGTGGTGTCTGACCATATTGAAGTCGGGAGTTTTCTGGCCCTCGCTGCCGCAACGGGCGGGGATATTACGGTGCATGACACGGTTCGTGGGCACTATTGGATGATCAATCGCGTTTTCGAACGGTTTGGGCTTGAACTGGACATTCAAAGCGACCGCATCGTTTTGCCGCCGGGGCAGGTTGCGAAAATTCGTTCCGATGCTGGCGGGATCACGCCGCGCATTGATGATGGACCTTGGCCCCAGTTTCCATCCGACATGATGAGTACGCTTTTGGTTTTGGCAACCCAGAGTCATGGCACCGCCTTGTTTTTTGAAAAGATGTTTGAGAGTCGCATGTATTTTGTCGATCCGTTGATTCAGATGGGGGCCAACATCATCGTCTGTGATCCGCACAGGGTGATCGTGTCCGGTCCCACCGCATTGCGTGGACAGACGGTCCGAAGTCCCGATATTCGGGCCGGGATGGCGATGCTGATCGCGGCCCTGTGTGCTCGGGGGCGTCCGAGCATCGTGCAAAATGCTGAGATTCTAGATCGGGGCTACGAACAACTGGATGAGAAGCTCGCGGCCCTCGGTGCTGAGGTTACGCGCGACTAAAGAGGGCTGAGGCCGCAGGATTGGAGCGAGAAGGCTCCTGAGTTGCCGGGGGACTGCACGCTGCCGAATGGCTCAAGGTCCGGGGGGCGCTTGGTCGATGAGACCGAAGCCTCTCCGGATGATCCGGCAGGGAGGGGGCCCATGGCGAACTGCAAAGGCTGTCACACGAGAATTCCGGCGAAAGCCGTCCAATGTCCTCATTGTGGACAGGCAGCTCCCCAGAGAAGCTTCCGCTCTAAGCGGGCTTCCTCCACGCCTCAACCCACGGCGCCTCTTTCGCCCTCGACGGCGAAGCGAAAAGCCCCTGAGAAGGCTCCCTCGCCCAAACCCGTTGCACGGGATCAGGAGATCGAACTGCCTTTGGACGAAGAAGTCGCGGTCAGTCAATCAAATGATTTGGGCAGCGGGGCGGGATCTCCGAACGAGGGGGGCGCGGTTTCGGGGAGGGCGACCCGACGCAGTCCACAGAGCCAAAAAGAGTCGGCGGGGCTGCGCTCGACAGGGGGCTTGCCGGTTCCAACTCCCGAGATCGGACTTTTGGCGTTGTCGGCGGATCAGATTCGGCACTGGGTTGGTGAGCATCCCGAATGCGTCGAGTCTGGGCTGGTCCTCGAAGATCCTGCGAGTCTCTCCCAGCGGGGCCCTTTTGATGTGGGCGAGGCGGGTTCGTTTGATTGGATGGCTCGGAGTAGTTCCGGCGATTGGGTGGCGCTTTTTGTCCGTTCGGGTCAGCCGGGCCCAGCCATCGTTTCGGAAGCCTTGCAGGCCGTGGGCTGGATGCGAAAGCATCTGTGCCAGGGAGCGGAGGGTGCACGGGCGCTTGTTCTGCTTGAAGGAATGCCGGACGAGTTGGGGTACGCGGCGGCGGCTGTGGGCGAGATGGTGGCGTTCCGGACATGGCGGGTTGCGGTGACTTTTGAACCCCTGAACCCCTGAACCCCTGACTCCAAGGATCGGGAGAGCTCGGTGCGGCACCCCATGGGGGCCCCATCGAGTGATTTGGGCGAGCTGTTCCTGATCGTCCCGCCATACTTCGTGATTGCCTCCGGGCCGGAGTGGTATCATCTGAAGTGGTTCGGGGGGACCGACCTGTGTTGAATCTGGCAGCCGGTGAGAGGCGGTTGGGCATAGTTCCAGATCGGCACCGGAGCGTTTCAGGTATGACGACTCATTCGTCTGTTCCATCGAATCAAGCATTGAGGAATCGGCTCAGCCGGCCCTGCGTGAGGCGAATCGCCTTGGCGCTATCCGGTCTGTGGATCGGGCTGTGTGTCGGGCCTGATCTCAGTCGAGCCGATTCCAATGGTCTTTGGGCGGTGGCGCCCGAGCCGATTCGGCCCCCGTATGCATCGGCTTTGCCACCCGGTTCTTGGGAACCTGACCCGGAGGCGTTGGGCCTTGGAAATTCGCCGCGGCAATCGCCGATGGCCGACGAGGGCGAGCGAAGGGCTCGGGTTCGCGAGGGATTGGGGGACCCGGTGGCGGTCTCTGATCCGCTGCAGAGGGAGGCGGCTCTCGAGTCCGCGGCCCTGTTTACTGCAGCCCGGGATTGGGAGGCGGCCCGCTTTGCCTACCTCCGAGCGATCGAGCAGGGCGCCCAGGGGGTGGAAACTTTTCGCGGCCTGGCCCGGGTGGCGTTGGCGAGTCACGACACCGTTTTGGCCGAAGCCGCTCAATTGGCGGCGCTCGATCATTTATCAGCCGTTGAGGACCCGATCCAATTCGTTGAATTGCGCGCCAAGATCCATCGGGACTTGGTGTTGATCTATCAGTTGGATGGACGGCGGCGCGATGCCATGCTGGCCCTCGGTCATGTCGATGGGCTTTCTCCAACAGATCGTCCCACCGCCAACTGGTTGGATCGTCAGCGTTATGCCTCCAGTGGCTTGCCCATCGAGGGGACGCCTCTGTTGTCCCTCGATTGGCCGGATACAGAGCGTGAGGCTGCGGATCCCCTTACCCGCTGGAGTCGGGTGGCAGCGGATCTCCTTCCACAGGCTGTGCAGACGAGATGGCAAGCGACGAGGACTTGGGTCGAGGAGGATGGACGGCGTCGGACAGTGCTGCTGTCCATGTTTGGATTGTTCGGTTTCCTCGTCCTGATGCGCGTTTTTCGTCAGCGAGGCGATTTGATCGTCACCGTGCAATACCCCGATGAACTCCGTGGCGTCTTCAGGGTTCGCGTTTCAAGCCCGCGGCTGCGTCCGCGGGGGCTTGCCGAGGATTGGCGGGCTCAAGTGCGAAAAGGGGGCGCCTCGACCCGCTATGAGCGCCACTTTGTCAATCGGGAAACACAGCTGACAAGACTGGGCGTGCGCCGATACGCAGTCTGGGTCGAGGGGCTGTTGCTCGATCCGGAGACCGAGGAGGTCTTGAGCGAATTTCGCGATCGAAAAAATATCCGGGTGCGGAATCGAAGAACGGTGCGACTCGAGTTCGATGCGTCTCCCAAGTCCTGCCCTGTCGACGTCGACGTTTTCTGGCACGACGCACCGGCTGAGGATGTCTCAGTCCGAGCCATCGATCAGCCCGACGCAGTCCCTCGCGCGCGTGGGCAGGGCGTGCGGCTCGGATTGCCGCCTGGGCGTCATCGTTTGGTGGTCGGGGCGGGCGACCGCGTCGTCGAGCGGATGATTGAAGTGGCGAGTTATCGGCCGACGCCGGTCCGGATGGACTTGGCGGGCGCAGAAGTTGTCTTCAAAGGGTGCCCGCCGGCGGTCGCACCCTATCTAGAGGGCAATATCGAGGCCGTCGCTCGAGCGCTCGAACGGGATGGCCAGGAGGTCTTGGCGTATCGAATGCTCGCCCGCGACCAGGTCGAAGCCGGTCACTTGGATCGGGCTGCGGACTATTTTGAGTCTGCCGGCGATACTCGCGAAGCGGCCCAAATTCGTTCGGAGACCGGTGATTTTATTCGCGCGGCCAGGCTCTACGATCAGGCCGGGCTGGATCGAGAGGCGGCTCGCATGTGGCGACAGGCAGGCCGTCTTGTTGAAGCCGGCCAGGCCTTTGAGCGGGCCGAGGATTTAGAAGCCGCCATTGAGTGTTATCGCGAGACGCGAGCCATCGATAGCTGGATCTCGGTTTTGGAGAGGCGAGGGCGTACTTTTGAAGCCGCTCAGCTGGCCCTCGATGCCGACCAACGGCCCCGGGCGATTCGTCTCATGCAGGCCATTTCGCCGGATGACGCCGATTTCACCGAAGCGAGTTGGATGCTGGTGGGTGCGTTCGAACGGGAATCTCACTTTGACCTCGCGGCGCAAAAGCTCGAGCAGCATATTGCGAGTCATCCGGCGCGGGGGGCGGCCGCTGATCGATACGCAAAATTGGCCGAACTCTACGAAGCGGCCGGACATCTGGAGCGAGCACTTGAGGTGCTGGAAGACCTTCGTTTGCGGGAGCCGACTTATCCCAATATCGCATCGCGGGTGGAGTCTCTCCGCAAACAACGGAGTGCCGACCGCTTCGTTCAGTCGTCGTCATCGCCGCTCTCGACGAGGGCTGATGCCCCGACGGCTTTGGTCGCCGATGCCCGGTATGAAATGTTGGAAGAAATTGGTCGGGGAGGTATGGGCGTTGTATTCAAAGCGCGAGATCGACGCCTTGATCGCATTGTTGCACTCAAGAGACTGCCCGAGGATCTTCGCCGTCATCACCCGCGTGCTGTTCAGCTCTTCTTGAGGGAGGCCCAGGCCGCCGCGCGTCTCAACCATCCCAATATCGTGACGGTGCACGACACGGGCCAAGAGGAAGGCCATTTCTTCATTACCATGGAATTGCTCGATGGATCACCCTTTAACCGGATTCTCCGGGAGCGAGGCCGGTTGTCGACCACCCACGTCATCCGCGTGGGGACCGCGGTTGCTTCGGCCCTGGAATATGCGCATGAACAGGGCATCGTGCATCGGGATATCAAGACCGCCAACCTCTTTCTGACGACCGATAAAACGGTGAAAGTCATGGATTTTGGCTTGGCCAAAATGTTTGAAGAGGTTCGGGCGGGGACGACAGTGATTAGCGGAACACCTTTTTATATGTCCCCTGAGCAGATTCTCGGCGGCGCGGTTGATCAGCGGACAGATCTCTATTCTCTCGGCGTCACACTCTACGAGCTGGCGACCGGAGAAGTGCCCTTTGCTAAGGGTGATATTGCCTACCATCATCGGCATACGCCGGCTCCAGACCCTCGAGTCTTGAGGGAGGATCTGCCCGATTCTCTGGCCGAGCTTCTACTCAGGCTCCTTGATAAAGAAGCGAGTCATCGCATCGGCTCGGCGACCGAGCTAATCGAGGCGTTCCGAACAGTCCAACGGGAACTGAGTGCCGCGGGCCCGTTGTCGTCGCCGTTGATCTAGTTAAACCGTCTTCGACAAAGGCCTCTGTCTTGGGCTGTCGTCGAAGACTGGGTGCGGGAGCGGAATGCGGCAAAAGCCGCAATGCTCTCTGAACCCTCTCACCTATCAGGAGAATCGATGAACTCGGATAAGTTTGGTTCTGCACTTTTATTGGGATCCATCATGGTGGCCGTATCTGTTTTGGGTGCGAGCTGGGCTGTGTCCCAATCGGTCTACCGGGTCACCGATCGCTTGGCTGCAATGACCTTGGATGTTGCTGAACGGGGCGATGCTCAGCCTGCCCCCTCGGCTCCCGCTCGCGGTCGACGTCCAGACCCGGCAAAGCGTTATGAAATTGACCTGGGTAGCGCGCCGGTTCTTGGCCCAGCATCCGCCCCGGTGACCGTGGTCGAATGGTCTGATTTTCAGTGCCCCTTTTGTTCGCGAGTTTGGCCGACCGTGAAACGCGTTCGTGAAGAATACGGTGATCAGGTCCGCGTCGTCTTCAAGCATCTCCCGCTTCCCATGCATTCGAAGGCACCCGGAGCGCATGCGGCGGCCGAGGCGGCCCATCGACAGGGTCGCTTCTGGGAGATGCACGACCGTATCTTCGCCGACCCCGCCGCCATGGGGCCCGACCAATACCCGGTTTGGGCCGCGGAAATGGGACTGAATATGGACCAGTTTGGTTCGGACGCCAGCTCCCCGGAAGTGAAATCCCAGGTTGATGCCGACATGGCTCAAGCCATGGAGCTGGGTGTTTCAGGAACCCCTTCCTTTTTTATCAATGGCCGATTTCTGTCCGGAGCTCAGCCCTATGAATCGTTCAAGCGCATGATCGACGAAGAACTTCGCGAGGACTCTTAGCCGAGTTAAGGAGGGTCGGACTGAGCTAGGCTCGTTTTGATGATAATTCGTGCGGTGACTTTCGACCTTTTCGATACGCTGGTGGACCTCTTTGTCGAAACGACGCCTCGAGCCGAATGGGCCGGACGGGTGGTCCCTCGGAGCGTTGTGGATTTGCATGCCCAAGTCAGTCGTCATGTATCGCTTGAACCCAGTGACTTTCTAGATCTCCTTCGTGAAGTGGACCAGGGCTTCCGAACGAGTCACTACGCCGAGGGACGTGAAGTCCCGAGCGACCTTCGGTTCGGCGCGCTGGTGGATCGGTTGGGAATTGATTCTGATCCTCTTCGTGAGGATCTCGTCGCGACCCATATGGGGGCACTGCGTGGGCAGGTGGGTCTTTTGGCCCACCACGTGGACGTCGTGGCCGAACTGGGGCGTCGGGCGCGCGTCGCGGTTTGCTCCAATTTTAGCCACTCTCAGACAGCACTGGCCGTTCTCGCTGAGAGTGGTCTGGACCAGCATCTTCATGCCATCGTGATCTCGGAGGACGTTGGCATCCGCAAGCCTCGTCGCGAAATTTTCGAGGCGACTTTGGAGGCGGTGGGTGCCGAACCATCGGAGACTCTCCATGTCGGTGACAATCTTGAGGCAGACGTCCGAGGAGCGGCGGAGCTAGGGGTGCGTACGGCTTGGATCACCCGACGGAT
>JAQWNI010000167.1 GCA_029268645.1 Myxococcota bacterium | reverse complement strand
GCCTGCGCCTTCGGCCCCCGAGGCACCGTCCAGGCCCACTAGAACACCCAGCTTACCAACGCCGTGGATATACCCACCCACGACACCATCGGCTTCAAGGCTGTCTACGCGCTTAAGCTGGATATTTTCGCCGACTCGAGTCACGGCAGCTGAAATCTGCGCTTCGACTGTCTCCCCCGCCATGGAGGCCGCCAATGCCGATGTCACATCGGACACCCCCCCTGCGGCTCGCAGGGCGTCGGCAATCTCCTGAACGAGGTTCTGAAATTGTTCGTTCTTGGCCACGAAATCCGTCTCGCATCCCAGTTCAACGATGGTTCCCCGTCCGCCTTCAATGGACACCGCGACGGCCCCTTCACTCGTATCTCTGCCGGCACGCTTGGCGGCCTTGGCTAGGCCCTTCTCTCGAAGAACCTCAATGGCCCGTTCGACGTCGCCTGCAGCTTCGCCAAGTGCTTTTTTACAGTCCATCATCCCCGCACCGGTGCGCTCCCGGAGGGCCTTTACATCTTTCGCCGAGATCTCAGCCACTTGTCCTCACTTTGCTCCTTGAATTGCTGGGCCCGCGGCCCCAGACCGCTCACTCGCCCTGAGGGCGTCGTCAAGCGGCCACGCTTTGCGGGCCCGAATGCCTTGAGAAATCTCCCGAGCGGTCTTCCCACCCGCTTGTTCTCGGTTTCAACTGGTTTTGCCTTCCGTCTCCGGGGCGGGCGCCTCTGCAGCCGGCGCGGGTGCATCGCCGGCAACGGGCTCGCCCCCAGCCGCGGAGTCCCCACCGCGCTTGTCCCCCCAGCCACCGCTGGTATGGGTCCGACCCGAAGCGCCTCGACTGCGGCGCGGCGCTTGTTTGATCTCAACGACCCGGCGGCCTGTTGTGGATTTCGGCTTCTCTTCTGCCGGCTGCTCGGCTTTTTGCTGGATCAGCTGCTGCTGATGAAGGCTCGCCCCCTCCAAACACCGATCAGCCACACAACGACAATAGAGATCGATCGCACGGGTTGCGTCGTCATTGCCGGGAATCACAAAGTCGATGCCTCGCGGGCTGCAGTTGCTGTCCACAATCGCGACGATCGGAATCCCAAGCCGGCGCGCTTCTGTAATCGCAATGTCCTCTCGCGAAACGTCGATCACGAACATCGCGTCGGGAATCCGCTGCATTTCTTTGATGCCCTCAAGGGACTTCTGGTACTTCTCGCAGAGGCGAGTAATTCTCGAAAGCTCCTTTTTCGAGTACTCGGCACGTTTCTCCTCGTCCCCCAGGATTTCAAGAAGCCCCTTGTACGAATCGATCGACTTCTTGACCGTCTTCCAGTTCGTCAACATGCCACCCAGCCAACGATTGTTGACGTAATACTGGCCTGACCGTAGGGCCTCACGGCGCACGATGTCAGCGGCTTGGCGCTTTGTTCCGACAAAAAGAACGTGCCCTCCTCCCGCCGCGACATCTTCCAAGTACGACAAGGCCTCACGGAAAAGCGGAAGCGTCTGGTCGAGATCGAGAATGTGAGTGCCGTTTCGCGCGCCAAAGATGTAGTGGCGCATCCGCGGGTCCCAACGCTGGGTGAGGTGCCCAAAGTGGGCGCCGGCCTCAAGCAGGCTGCGAATGCTCAACTCGGCCTTCTCGACCGACATGGCGGATTCGGCGGTTTCTTCAGGGGCCGCTGCAGGGGTCACAGGGGCAGCTGCCGACACATCATCGGCCGCCGACGGCTCAACCGTCGTCTCGGACATTCCTTTTCTCCTTCGCGGTTGGTCTCCACCGCCCAGGCCCCATGTCATCCCCAAACCGGCTCGGGGCCGGCACCGCTGGGAAGGGGCTTCTGAACGTGCGTTTTCCCCAACCGTGAGAGGTCGGGAACCGGGGGTTTAGCAAACGCAGGGGCTCAGACCAACGCGCACCCTCCCCCCTGCGAGAAAGAAGCTCTCCCTTGGGGGACCGACTCGCCTCGCCTAGGTGGTGTATTCGGCGTTGATTTTGACGTAGTCGTAGCTGAGATCACAGGTCCAGATTCGCGCCGTGGCTTCCCCAACCCCGAGGTCGATCTCAATGCGGATCTCGTCCCGGGCCTGCGCCGCCTCGGCCCGACGCCGGGCCGCCGCCCCGGTCGACTGGCCGGTTCGAAAGACCGTGACTCCCCCCAGTCGAATACAAGCGCGGTCTAGGTTGATCGCATAGCGACCCGCTCCGATCGTCTGGAGAATGCGCCCCCAATTGGGATCTCCACCAAACAGCGCAGTCTTGACCAGCATCGAATTCGCCACCCGGCGTGCAGCCCCCTCGGCCTGCTTCGGGTCTCGAGCTCCGCCCACCTCGATGGTCACCAGTTTGGTGGCCCCTTCCCCATCTCGAGCCAGATCCTGGGCAAGGGATTCAGCGACGCTCTGAACGCCCGCCTCAAAAACCAAGGCCTCGGAATCCCTGGAGCGGCTCAAGCACGGGTTGCCCGCAACACCGTTGGCGAAGAGCAGCGCGGTATCAGAGGTCGAGCCCTCCCCATCGACGCTGACCCGATTGAATGTCTCATTCGAAACCCGCTTCAAGACCGATCGCAACACGGCCGGGGCCACGGCGGCATCGGTGACCAAGAACGCCAGCATCGTAGCCATATCGGGCTCAATCATCCCGGACCCCTTTGCAATCCCAGCAATGGTGACCGGCTTCCCTCCAAGTCGGATTCGACGAACCGCCGATTTCGCGTAGGTGTCCGTGGTTCGAATCGCCTCAGCGGCGGCCGGAAGCCCTTCCGGCGACAGCGCGGCCAAGGCTTTCGGAATCCCTCTGCGCAACGCGCCCATCGGAAGAGGCGCTCCGATCACCCCCGTGGAGGCCACCAATATTTCTTCCGGTGGGCAGCCGACAGCCTTTGCGGCGAGCGCGCTCATTTGAAGTGCATCGCGCCGGCCCCGATCGCCCATTGCGACGTTCGAGCAGCCACTGTTGACCACCACACCCCGACTGATGCCAGATCGCACCCGCTCGCGGTCCAGTTCCACCGGGGCACCCACAACGGTCGAGCGCGTAAAGACGCCCGCCACATGGGCCGGCACGTCACTGATGATCAAGGCGAGGTCCGGATCCAGCGGCTTGATGCCACTATGAATCCCGCTGGCCTGAAAACCGGGGACCCGCAGCTGCTTGTTCCTCGGCATGTCTGCCTTCCCCCCCTGCGAAGATCGAATGCGGGCCCTCAGCGAACGCCGTGGCACTTCTTGTACTTCTTGCCGCTTCCGCAGGGACAAGGATCATTCCGCCCGACCTTTCCCGAAACCTTCCCAAGGTCGGCGCCGGAGTCCGACCCGCCTGGCCCTTGAGCGGCTCGTGCCAGACTTCCGCCATCCGCGGCTGCCTCTGATCGCGTCTGAAGACGCGGTTTCGGGAAGCCAAACTTAAAGATGGTCTCGATCGCCTGCAGGTCGACTCGATCTTCCATCTCGCCGAAGAGTTCGAAGCCCTCTCTTTGATACTCAAGCTTCGGATCCTTCTGGGCATAGCCCCGCAATCCGATGGCTTCTCGCAGCCCATCCATCGAATGGAGATGGTCCTTCCACTGGGCGTCCAAAATACGGAGCAGGATGTCTCTCTGAAACCAAGCGAACGTGGGATACTCCATCACCTCTTTGAACTCTTCCTGAAGCCCAGAGCAGGTGCCTCGTTTCTCCTCAATCACGCGCTCCAACTCGACTAGGATTTTTCGCCCGAAAGCCTCCTGATCCGACGGACCGCGGCCATCTACCTTGAAAGGCGGTTCTTCCAATGAGAAGGTCAGGCCAAATTGATGCTCGATCAGCCCCGCCAGATGTTGCAAGTCTTCGGCTTCCGGATCACCTTTGGCAGGCCACGCATCAGCCAAGAACCCCACGAGAACGCTCTCGGCGATCTCCCGAACTTCTTCATCGACGTCCTCACGCTGCAGCGCCGTCAACCGGCGGCCGTAAAAGGCCTGACGCTGCTTATTCATGACATCGTCGTACTCAAGGAGATGCTTCCGAATGTCGAAATTCCGAGATTCAACTTTTTTCTGAGCACCCTCGATCACGCGGCTGAGCATCCGATTTTCGATCGCTTCACCTTCCTCGACGCCCACCCGGTCCCACCACTGCTTGACGCGGTCTGCTTCAAAAATCCGCAGCAGGTCATCTTCCAGCGAGAGGAAAAATTGGCTTGAGCCGGGGTCTCCCTGGCGTCCAGATCGGCCGCGGAGTTGATTATCGATTCGTCGACTCTCGTGGCGCTCGGTACCCAAGATATGAAGGCCCCCGGCCGCCAGCACTTCTTTCTGCTCCGCCGCGCACTGCCCCTCGAATTCCGCCAACCGATCGAGGTAATCGGGGTGATCCTTATCATGCCCGCACTTGGCAAGCGCCATGACCTCTGGATTGCCACCCAACACAATATCGGTGCCGCGGCCCGCCATATTGGTCGAGATCGTGATCGCTCCCTTGCGACCCGCCTGGGCCACAATCTCACTCTCTTGGGCGTGCTTCTTCGCGTTCAGGACTTCATGTTTGACTCCCTTTTTCTTCAACTTCGAAGAAAGCATTTCGGAAGTCTGGATCGATATCGTTCCGACCAACACCGGCTGCCCTGCCTCGTGACGCATTTTGATCTCGTCCACGACCGCGTTGTACTTCTCTTTCGCGCTCTTAAAAACGACGTCCGGCGTGTCATCCCGGAGCAAAGGTCGATTGGTCGGGATCAACGTGACATCCAAATCATAAATACTGGCAAACTCTGACGCCTCAGTGTCCGCAGTCCCGGTCATGCCCGAAAGCTTTTGATACATGCGGAAGAAATTCTGAAACGTGACTGAAGCCAGTGTCTGATTCTCGCTTCGAACCTTGATCCCTTCCTTAGCCTCCACCGCTTGATGCAGTCCGTCAGACCAACGCCGCCCTGGCATCAAACGCCCGGTGTGCTCATCGACGATCACGACTTCTTTTTTGCGGTCCTCCCCAAGCTGGACCACATAGTCGACATCCAGGCGCTTCAAAGTATGCGCCACAAGGGCCTGACTCACAGCGTGATTGACAGGCAGCATCGAGGGGTCGTAGAGATTGTCCACCCGAAGGATCTTCTCGACCTTATGAACGCCTTCTTCGGTCAATGTTGCGGAATGAGCCTTCTCGTCGATCCAATAGTCACCGCTCTCCTCGATGCCTTCCGAAGCATTTCCCTGCTCCCCCTCTTTCAGAGAGGGGATGACGCGATTCGCCACTTCGTAAAGCTGAGTGTTCTCCTCGGATGGGCCCGAAATAATCAAAGGCGTGCGGGCTTCGTCGATCAGGATCGAATCTACCTCGTCGACAATCGCATAATTGAGTTCGCGCTGAACAAACTGCTCCACCGAGTACTTCATGTTGTCACGGAGATAATCAAAACCCAGCTCATTATTCGTGCAATAGGTAATGTCCGCATCATAGGCTGCACGTCGCTGCGTATCGTCGAGTCCGTGCACAATCGACCCAACTGAAAGACCGAGAAAGCGGTGCACTTCCCCCATCCACTCGGCATCCCGCTTGGCGAGGAAGTCATTGACCGTCACGACATGAACCCCGAGACCCGTCAACCCATTCAAATAGCAAGGAAGGGTCGCCACCAGCGTCTTCCCCTCGCCGGTCTTCATTTCGGCAATGTCGCCCCGGTGAAGCACGATGCCGCCCACCAGCTGCATGTCGTAGTGGCGCTGCCCCAGGGTTCTTTTGGCCGCCTCGCGAACCGTTGCAAAGGCTTCCGGCAACAAGTCGTCCAGAGGCTCGCCTTGATCGAGACGCTCTCGATACCGAGAGGTCAATCCCCTCAGGCTCGCATCATCCAAGCCCACCAAGCCGGACTCGAGCGCGTTAATTTGCTCGACGAGGGGCAGAATGCCCTTGATGACCCGATCGTTTCGGGTTCCGAAGATCTGACTGAGAAAGCGCTGCATGGATGGCTGGCTCGACTCCCGCAGGGTCGACCTGCGCTGGGCGCGAAGTTAGGAGAGCCCCGACACCGCAGCAAACCGCCCGGGCCTGCGACTCAATCGAAGATGTAATCGAGGGGGTTGCGGGGTTGACCGGCCACTTCCACCACATAGTGGAGATGAGGTCCCGTACTCCGCCCCGTTGAACCGATCGAGGCAATTCTCTGTCCACGAGCCACTTCTTGACCGGGCTTCACGTGGATTTTCGAGGTATGCCCGTACACCGTTTTGACCCCGAACCCATGGTCAACGATCAGCGTGTTGCCCATGGCTCCTTTTCGGCCCACAAAGTGCACGCGACCGCGAGCCGGGGAAACGATGGCTGTGCCCTCCGCGGCGGCAATATCGATTCCGGAATGATGTTGCTTGCGGCCTGTGAACGGTGAGACTCGACTGCCGAATCCGGAGGTCAACCACCCCCGTGCCGGCCAGACAGAAGGCATCGAGGCCAGCTTCTGACCTTTTACGTCCAATTCCTCGAGCAGGAGTTCAAGGGTTTCCACACGACGCTCGGCCCGCCCGCCCAGCTGAGCCCAGGCGTCTTGAACAGCCTTCCAGCGAGCCGAGTCCAGCGGAGCCGATTCGGACTCGACGGCTTGACTCGCCGGCGAAATTGCTTGGATCGGCACGCCGACGGGAATGGCCTGCTGACCCGACCGGGCCGGCGGCCCGGGGTTCTGATCGGGAACCCAGGCGGTTACCTCGCTGCCCCCCACCGCCGTGGCAACGGGCAGATTGGCAATGATCCGAATCTTCCGCTCAAGATCTCGAATCCGGGCTAAATCGGTCTCCGCCGCCTCCAGACTTTCGGAGAAGCGAGCGATCTGATCCGCCTGCTGCTCGGAAACGAGTCGCAGCTCGGCCAGCTCTGCCGTATCGCGCCACTTCTGGAGATAATCGAAGGCCGCCAGTCCGCCCAATGCAATCAGGGTCGCCAGAGCGACTCCCGCGCGCCTGAGCGTCCGTTTGGCAAGCTGAAAACGCCGAACCGGCGATTGGTCATCGCTGACGACCATGACGGTATAGGTATGCATCGAGCCCTTTCTAACGAAGCTGTCCCGAAGGCGGACTCCCGCCCAGCGGGCCAAAACCGTGCCGCACCGCTCCCTGTATTCAGTCGAGCTGAATGCCCAGAACCAGTCGACCCATTCGGATTTCATCACCGTCGGCTAGGCGCTGAGTGCTCACCTGAGACCCATTCACGTGGGTCCCATTTGTGCTGCCGAGATCCTGGAGCAGCCAGCCGTCGCCTGCGCCCGGATCAATCCGAGCATGAGCTCTCGAGATCGTCGATTCGGCGATCACGAGATCGGCTTCTCGGCCTCGACCGATCACCAAGCCCGAGTCCTCCAGCGGCGTCTCAAGGCCCGCGTAGAACCCGTGCTTCACAACCACTCGCCCGACCTGCTTCGGGTCACACGCTTCGATTTCAGATCGTCCAATCCCTTTGCTCACGCCCTGGCCCCTGAATCTCGTTTCGTCGTTTCATCGGCGAGCCGAGGCCGGCGCTTGAAAACAGGCTCGCGCTGTCCGCTGACCCAGGATTCCTCGGTTGGGGCTGGACTCGCCTGCCGGCTCAGCGCGCAGCAGCCGCGCGCATCAGGGCCCGGGCATGCTTGCGAGTGGCTTCGGTGATGTCTTCTCCCGCGGCCATCCGGGCGATTTCCTCGACCCTCTGTCGGTCGTCGAGCAAACCGATGCGGGTGCGAGTCCGCCCCTGGCGGGCGGCTTTCTCGACCCGGAAATGCCGTTGAGCAAAGGCGGCGATCTGAGGCAAATGTGTAATGCACAGCACCTGATGGGATTGGGCCAGATCCGCCAACGCGCGACCGACCCGTTCCGCGGCGCGTCCACCGATTCCCGCATCGACCTCGTCGAAAACCAAAACCATGCCCCCACCGGTTTTTCGAAGGGCATTCTTTGCGGCCAGGAAGACCCGCGATAGCTCTCCCCCCGACGCCACCTTCCGCAAAGGCTGGGGCGCCTCGCCAGGATTCGCGGAGAAAAAGAACTCCGGCCGTTCGCTGCCCGACGGGCCGGAAACAGCACCATCAGGCCACCCGCTTGGATCCGCCTGTTCCAGAAGAATCGGAAAACTCGCCTCCGGCATCGCGAGGTCCTTGAGCCCGGCTTCGACGGCTTTCGAAAGCGCTCGGGCCGCGCGTTTTCGGCCTTTCGTTAAGCGCTGCGCCGCGGCCTCGAGGGCGGCTCGCTGCGGTTCGCGATCCCGCATCAGCTCCTCAATCCGCGCATCGGCTCCCTCTAATGCATCTCGTTCCTGAGCCAAAGTCTCCCGGGTCGCCAAAATGGCTGTCTCATCCCGGCCATATTTGCGCCGTAGTTTCTCGGTGGCGGATAGGCGAGCCTCCAACCCCTCCAAGGCGGAGGGGTCGGCTTCAATCCCCTCCACGTAGTGGTCGAGCTCTCGCGCCGCCTCAAAAACGTCATCCCCAAGGGCTCGGACACGGGCGGCCCAGCCCTCAAGGGCCGAGTCCATCTGGGCCATGCTTTCACCCGCCCGAGCCGCCTCCGCCAGACGATCAGCCGCACTGGCCACCGTACCGGCGTCGTCTCCCCGAAGAGCGACGAGCGACGAGGTGCCCTCCCGACGAAGCGCATCCGCATGGGCTAAGCGCGCATGATCCCGGTCCAGGTCGTCCAGTTCCCCGGGCTGAAGGCCGACCTCATCGATTTCTGCCAGTTGGTAGGCGATGAAATCTCGCTGTCGCTCCCGTTCCGCGGCCGCAGCCTGGAGCGTCTCCAATTCCGCATCCAGCTGGCGAAGCGCGCTAAACGCCTCTGCCACCGCCTGGCGTGACTTCAAGAGCCCACCCGCAGAATCCAGGAGCCATCCATGGGTTTCGGTTCTCAGCAAGGAATGAGAGGAATGCTGGCTGGAAATTTCCAAACGCCCGGCCAAGAGGTCCGCCAACGTCGCCGCGGGAACAAGCTGCCCCCCCACGCGAGCCCGGCTACGGCCCCCGGAATTCAAAGTCCGGCGGACGACCAACTCGTGTGAATCCACTTCACCCAGGCTCACCAAGTCCTTCGAACGAAGCTCCGCTTCTAGGGCCTCGAGCCCCTCGGTCCGAAACAAGGCCTCGACCCCGCCTTGCTGGGCCCCCTCGCGAAGGACCCCGGGCTCCGGGCGCTCGCCCAGCAATAAGGCCAGCGCGCCCAGCACGATGGATTTGCCGGCCCCGGTCTCACCCGTCAACACGTTGAGTCCCGGCTCAAATTCGAGTTCAGCTTCCTCGACGATGGCCAGGTTCTCGATCCTCAGACTCTCGATCAACGTTCCCCCCAACGCAGTTTCGCATGCAGGATCTCGTAGCGGCTCCGAAACGGAGAGCCCACCAGGGCCACGGGATGTTCGGAGGCACGAGCCAAAACCCGGTCGCCATCGATCAACCGCATGCCCTCCTGCCCATCGACAGTGAGGGCCACATCGTCTTCTCCCCCACTCTGCACCACAATCTCGATTTCCGTCTCGCGGGTCGTGACCAGAGGCCTCTGGGTGAGGGAGTGAGGACAAATCGGCGTCAGAACCAACGCATCGAGCCCCGGCAGCAAGAGAGGCCCTCCGGCCGACAGTGAATAGGCGGTGGACCCAGTCGGCGTCGATACAATCAGCCCGTCCGCGTGATAGGTGGTGACATGAGCGCCATCCGCCCAAGCATCGAGGTCGATCATTCGAGATAAGGCCGTCTTGGTAATCACCGCATCATTCAGTGCCTGATAGGCGCCCAGGGATACGCCGTCTCGAAGAACGCGAACCTCCATGCGCATGCGAGATTCGATTCGCGTCTCGCCGGCCAGAACTTGCTCAAGGGCCGGCAGCATCTCGTCCACGTTGACTTCGGTCAGGAACCCGAGACGTCCGAGATTGACGCCGAGAATCGGAACCGATCGCGTCCCTGCCGAGCGGGCCACCGAGAGCAAGGTCCCGTCGCCTCCCAGAACCAAGATCAAATCAACGTGTTCCGCGAGGCTCGACTGACTTTCCGGCTCCACCCCGAGGGCTGGCGCACTGCCCTCGTCCGCATGCACCGCGATCCCCCGCTCCTCAAGCCAGCGGGACAACACCTCGAGGGTTTCCCCTGCGCGAGGGTGATCCGCCTTGACGCAAACCCCAATACTTTGGATTTTCATGTGTTGATTCCGTCCGGATCGGGCGACGCCCTAAAAAAGCTACCCTGCTTCTATGCCTTCGGACCATACCTTGGATCTCTTCCCCACACGTCCCGCGCGCAGAACAGACCCCCACGCTCCGCTCGCCGAACGGATGCGACCTCGATCCTTCGAGGAGATGATCGGCCAAGTTGGGCTGGTCGGCGAGGGAAGCGCCCTCCGGGCCATGATCCAGGGCGGAGAAATCCCCTCTCTGCTCTTCTGGGGTCCGCCGGGGAGCGGCAAAACCACCCTGGCGTGGCTTCTCGCCTCCACGCCGGATACTCGGATGGAAGCCCTTTCCGCGGTGATCGCGGGGGTCAAGGAAATCCGAGCCGCCGTCGAAGGGGCGCGGCGGACGGCGCTGCGAACTCTGCTCTTCATCGACGAAATTCACCGACTCAACCGGGCCCAACAGGATGTCCTGCTGCCCCACGTCGAAGCCGGTACGGTCACACTGATCGGCGCGACCACCGAGAACCCATCCTTCACGGTGAATGCCCCGCTGCTTTCCCGCTGCCGGGTGCTGACCCTCAATCCCCTGTCTAGCGACGACATCGAAGCGCTGCTGGCCCGAGCGGCATCGGATTTTGACCGCGGGCTGGGTGCCAGCCGGATCGAGCCAGCCCCGGAAAGCCTCCGGGCCATCGCGGACTTCGCACAGGGGGACGCCCGAAAAGCCCTGGGCCTTTTGGAAGCCGCCACCGCACTCCACCGCCAGAAAGCGGGGGCCACCTCCCTGCTGGCCCCAGAGACCGTGCGCGAGGCCGCCGGCCAGAAGTTGCTGCTCTATGACCGAGATCGGGAGGAGCACTACAACGTCATCTCGGCCCTCATCAAAAGCCTTCGGGCCAGCGATCCGGATGCCGGGCTTTACTACTTGGCCCGCATGCTGGCCTCGGGGGAAGACCCGCTGTTCGTCGCCCGCCGGCTGCTCATCTTTGCGTCCGAGGACATCGGCAACGCGGACCCCCAAGCCCTGCCGCTCGCGCTTGCGACCCATCAGGCGGTTGAACGACTCGGCATGCCGGAGGCCCGCATCCCTCTAGCCCAGGCCACGACCTACCTCGCCTGTGCGCCCAAAAGCAACGCGGCCTACGCGGCTCTCGGGCGAGCCGAGGCCGCGGTCGAACGCACCGGATCGGCGGCCGTGCCCTTGCATCTACGAAACGCCCCCACCGCCCTCAGCCGCGAATTAGGCTACGGCGAAGGCTACGACTATCCCCACGACCAGCCCGATGCCTTCGTGGCCCGAGCCAACCGACCGGACAGTGTGCCCAACGAAGCCTGGTATCAGCCCACCCAGCGCGGCGCCGAGAAGGCGATGGCCGATCAGTTGGCGCAATGGCGAGCCCGGCGCGACCGGGAATCCAAAGGCTGAGCCGGCCTCGCCGGTCCAAAAGGAGTCCGACATGGGATCCCCCATCCCCGAGCTGAATGAGTCTCCCCTCCTTTCAGAGGAGGCCGTGACGGCTTATCGAGAGAACGGTCATGTTCGGATCCCCGGCCTTGCCTCGGCGGAATCCATCGAACGAATTCGGCCCGCGGTGGTCGAAACCGGCGCCCGGGCACGCTTCGATCATCGACCCCTTGAGGAACGCGATACCTATGGCCAGGCTTTCCTTCAAATGATGAACCTCTGGACCCTGAATGAAGACATCCAGGGCTTCGTTCACGCCCACCGGTTTGCCCGGGCAGCCGCCCAACTCTTGGGGGTTGAGGCCGTCCGCCTCTACCACGACCAAGCCCTCTTTAAGGAGCCAGGCGGTGGCTTAACGCCGTGGCATCAAGATCAATTTTACTGGCCTCTAGAGACCTCTCAGACCATCACGCTGTGGCTCCCCCTGGTCCCCGTGGAGATCGAGATGGGCCCGATGAGCTTTGCCTCGGGATCCCAAAAGCCCGGCCCCCTCGGCGATTTCGCGATCGGTGACGTCTCGGAAGCCGCCTTTCAGGATCGTGTCCAGCGGGAGGGCTGGCCCATTACACCGCCCGACGGCCTCGCCGTTGGAGATGCCTCTTTCCATTCGGGCTGGACGCTGCACCGCGCAGGTCCGAACCACACCGAACGCATGCGAGAGGCCTTCACGATCATCTACTACGCCGACGGGGCCACGGTGGGCGCACTGGACCACCCCGCCCGCCGCTTTGACCGGGATCTCTGGCTCGCGGGATGCGAACCCGGGCAACCCGCCGCCGGCCCCCTCAATCCCCGCCTCGGCTAGGGCCCCTCGCCTGCCTGCGGCCGCCTCCGTCGGGGGTCCAAACCCTCAAGCATTACTTGAATGATTCCCGCGGCGCATTCAAGTAAACTGGGGAAGCCGGCCCAGTCAGGGCCCTTTGACCGAGAGCCACACGTTCGCGTCGATTCGAGGAGAGCGCCTCGCTATGAAACTCAGTGACTTCGCGTCCCGGGAGGAACTCGCCCCCTTCATCCAAAGAGACAATCGCTTGGGGGCGGCCTACGTGGTGTTCAACTGGGTCGCAATCGCGGCGATCTTCGCAGGCGTCGCCCTCTGGACGAACCCCCTGACGATCCTGATCGGACTGGCTTTACTCGGCGGCCGGCAGTTGGCCTGCGCCGCCCTGATGCACGACTGCGGACACCGATTGCTTTTTTCAAGCCGCCAAACCAACGCCTGGGTGGGACAGTGGCTTTGCGCCTATCCGGTTTTTTCTGATGTCCATCGCTACGCCGCGGGCCATCTCAAACACCATGCCTTGGCGGGAACAGACAAAGACCCAGATCTCTCCAACTACCAAGCTTATCCCGTGACTCGAGCAAGCTTCCGGCGAAAAATCGCTCGGGACCTGACCGGACGCACCGGATGGCGCTCGCTCCAGGCCACCTGGAGACGGGGCCGGGACCAAATCCTGCAGGCACCGTGGAACGGCAATGCACTCCTGGGGCACCTGATCGTCCAGGTCATCCTCTTCGCCATTCTGCTTGCTTTCGGCCACCCCTGGCTCTATTGGATGTGGCCCGTCGCGTACCTCACCACCTACATGCTGATCGCGCGACTCCGCCAAGTGGCTGAGCATGGCGCCGTGCCGGACCTGTATGATCGCGACCCCCGCCGCAACACGCGCACGACCTTGGTCAGGTGGTGGGAAAGGCCCTTCGTTGCGCCCTTCCAACTCAACTACCACCTCGAACACCACATCCACGCGAACGTGCCTTGCTACCACCTGCGAAGCTTTCACCAATTCTTGTCAGGCAGAGGCCTCTACGAGGGCGTGGAATTTCCGCGGAGCTACCGGGAACTGTACGCCCGCATGATCCGTTAGCCCTCGGTCGCCCCCATCCCAGGCAAGGCTCCGTCCGGCTAGATGACCTCGCCTTCACGCAATTCGCCAATGCGATCCCAGTCCCACCCGAGCACATTCATCAGAACGTCCTCGGTGTGCTGACCGAGTTCCGGTGCGGGCTCCCGGACCGAACCTGGTGTCATGCTCAGTCCCACGGGAATCCCCACGACCTGGGTCGGGCCGTGGGCCGGGTGATCCATCTCCACCACGTAGTCGTTGGCGAGCACCTGAGGATCTTGCGGGAGATCGTCGACGGTGTTCACGATCGTGTAAATCAGATCGCTCGCGTCTTCCCGAAAGAGCGCCAGCCACTCGGGCCGCGGCCGCCGCGCAAAAGCCGCATCCAAAATCGCCACGCAGGCCTCGTTATTTTCTGCTCGGTCCGCCATGGTTCGAAAACGGGGATCCTCAATCAGCTCCGAATGCCCGAGCAACCGCGCGACATCGGGCCAGTAGCGATCGGCTTGCAACATCGCCAGGGCGATCCACTGATCGTCCGCACAGCGATAGTGATTCCACAGCGGATTAAAGGCCTGGCTGCGTTGACTCCGAGGCATCGCCATGCCCGCCATCAGTTTCATCGAAACAGAGAGCCCCTGCAGGTACGTCATCGAGCCCAAATGCGAAGCATGAACCTCTTGGCCCACCCCGTGGCGCTCCCGGGCCACCAGAGCCGTCATGACCCCGTAGGCCATCATGATCGCCCCCATCTGGTCCGCGATCCCGCCGGCGATTGCCAGGGGCGGCATGCCGGGCTCCCCGGCCGCATTCATAATCCCTGAACGCGCCAGCCCCAAATGATCGAAGGAGGGCTCCTCGCTATCGGGGCCCTCGGGCCCATAGCCCGTTGCGCTGGCATAGATCAGACGGGAATTGATTTGACGGAGCGCCGGGTAACCGAGACCGATACGCTCGGCGACACCCTTGCGATAGTTCTGAACAAAGACGTCGGCTTTTTCCACAAGGGCATGAACGATCTCCACCCCTTCCGGCTTTTTTAAATCGAGGGTGATCGAGCGCTTATTTCGATTGTTGGCCTCGAAATACCAGTTGGGCTGATCCTGGGTA
>JAQWNI010000166.1 GCA_029268645.1 Myxococcota bacterium | reverse complement strand
GATGATGCCGATTTGGGCAAGTGGTACGTCAAGTGGATAGACGGTCCTTGTACGGGTGAATACAGCAAGATTCTCAACACTTGGCACAATGCTGAGGCAGACGATGAGATCATGGTGATGGGTCCCCACGAGCAGTGCTGGGATAACGCTACTGTCAACATCGAGTTGTCTATCGGACTTCGTCCCGGTGACCCGGTGCATCTCGTCAACCCCGTAACGATCGATCTCCAAGGGACGGGCTGGACCTCGTGGGACATCAGCGAGTGCGAAACAGACATGAACTTCGTCCAATTCCATCGTGGTGACCAAGAGACTTCCAACATCCTTGTGCCGGGTGGATTTGGCGCTGATCGTGGAATCCATGCGTTCTATGCCGAGTTGGATACGGCAACAGCTGCAAGCTCTGAGGTGACCAACACCGAGTGGGCCTACTTTGGAGCGGCAGGCGCAACGCAGGATGCAACTGCAGTGGGTTTTCTACAGAGGGCAACGAAGACGACAACGATTTCTGCTGGCACGCACACAAATCTTACGTTTGATCGAGCGTACATCCACGATCAAGCATTCGAGACAGGGACCCCATCACATCTTTCGTGCTTCATGTCGCATGCCGCGAGGAACTCCAAGGTCAGCCGACTTCGATCGGAGCGCTGCGCAGGCTATCTGGTCGGGTCGATCGGAGGACCCCCAACACTGAGCGGCGACTTCGACGAACTACTCGTATTCGATCAGAAGCCCGGATCGGACAGGGTTTCTATCGGTTCTAGGTTCTCCGTCACAAGCAAAATTAACGGTGCGGATATCTCCGAGGCGCGTGCTCAGCAGGGAACGATTGACATTGGTGGCATGATGGTGATGGGCGTGGGCGACATCACCGTATCCAATGAAACAGTCAAGTCTATAATGACCGATTTCATTATCGGTGGAAATGACAGCGCATCCGGCCCCAGCAATAACAAGATCCACCTCTCTTCGCCGTTCGGGAATGCGACACACGGATGGTGGAGCTTTGACGACTTCTACACCTACGGCCCTACTCACCGGAACATTCTGATTTACCACACCAATTCAGGAAACCTCTACATTAGTGGTTGCATCGAGGATTCGGTCGTCTCGACCGTAGAGTACTGGAATGGCATGTCCCACGCAGGCTGCTGGAGACGTAGCTACTACTCTAATGTAAGCGGACCGCACCTCCCAATTGTTCGGATTATCACGGGCGGAACGGCCGGATCTCTCCATGCGAAAGATTTTGAATTCACAGACAACGTAATCGTGTTTCCCAGGATCGCAAGCTGGGCACAAAACTTTTCAGTGCTTGATGGGTACGAGCCTGGGGTGCATCGCTTCACGAGAAACTACGTCGCGGTGACGCAAACGTATCCTCGGGGGCTTATGGGAGTGTTTGAGGAGAGATCCATGATGGCGCCGGAGGTCCATCTAGATGGGATGATCATCACGGAGACCGCGGGTACGAACTACTGTATTTTTAACGATGAGACGATGGATTTCGGTGATGGGATTCAGGTCGACGAGGAGTTCTCGTTCGGTGATTTCCAGCAGCAGGACGCCGGCGATTTCTGTAACGACGCTCGGCCGATCGATTACGGACTGAGCAGAATCACAACACTACACGCACTCGGCGGGACGATCTTTATCAGGAACCTTGAGCGTTTCACCACGCGGCAAGATCTCATCTCGGTTCCCGAGCCCAACCAGATCATCGGGCTGGGTGCTGGGATTATGGCGCTCGGGGCGCTGGGGAGGCGTGGTCGTCACTGAGTCCCGCCTATACGTCGTCGAAACGTTTCGGACCCGTCACAGGGCCCCCTAGCCCGCCACCAGGATCCCGTAGGCATTTAACATAACGCCCATACTCGGACGTTATGCCAGAACCCAGCCAGTATGTCCTATTCTTAAGGATTCTAAGGCCGTCGCTGACGCTCTGTTTGTGCGCTTCTTGATCACGGCCGCCATCGCGGCAAGCAACGCCTCGAAAATAGAGATTGAACGCCTTGGCTGCTCGCAAGAACCTTCCGTAGACAAGAATCGAGCAAGGACAAACCGATGGAAGACAACCCGCGCTTTTTCGACCTGGTGGGCCAGGTTCGTGCCATGCGGCGACTGAAGCCCGACCCGGTCCCCGAGGATCTCCTCATGAAGGTGCTGAACGCCGGGGTCCAGGCGCCCTCGGGCATGAACAGCCAGCCCTGGTCTTTCCTGGTGCTGCGCGAAGCCGAAGACAAGCAGTGGTTCGCCGAACGCTACAAGGCCGCCATCGAATCGCGTTTTGGAGGATTTTCGTTTGCGGACGAGGATGACTCTCCCCTGGCACGCCAGTTTCGCGCGCTGCAGTACCAGATGAACCACATGCAGGAATGCCCGGTACTGCTCATCGTGTGCGGCCTACGCGACTGGCCCTTCAAGGTGCCCGAAGCCGAACGCGTGGGCCTCGCGCCTCCCAACTACGGTGCCATCTATCCCTGCGTACAGAACATCCTGCTGGCCTGCCGCGCGGTGGGACTGGGCACGGCACTCACCACCATGCACCAGGTGTTCGAAGAAGAACTGATGGAACGCTTCCAGATCCCCGTGGAATACGGCGTCGTCGTCACCATGCCCATCGGTTACCCAATGGGGCGCTTCGGCCCGGTACGCCGACGCCCCGCCGAGGAGAAGACCTATTTCGGCCGCTGGGGGAATACAACTTCGTGAATACCAGCGGTCGCGGGCTTAGGTCTGATGCGCGATCATGGAGCCGGCCGATTTGGGAGCCTGTTTTGCTAAATACGACGTTGGTCCGCACCGGGACAGCGAGGAGTTGGACACGCCCCAATGGGAATCTACGTCTAAGGCGAAAATCTCCAAGGTGGGCTCGGGCTGCAGTCCCCTGCCCGGCTACGTCCCAAATCCACTCGGCTTAGGAAAGGCTCAACTGAGTAGAGGCAAAAAAGTAGAGGACAAGACTAATCACTCCGGGAGATGTGGCATATGCGATCTTGGTCGATATTTTTTGCGCTTTTTTTGGGATTGGTGAGTTTCGGGCTTGCGATGGGCCTGGAAGGTTGCGACTCAAATTCGGGTTCGAGCGCGCTGACATGTGGCGCCGCCTGTGTCGACGCGAATTCGGGATTGTCTAGGAACTACAATATTCAGTCCAAATCCCCAACCAGTGAATCCGCGTGTGATCAAACGCTCCAAGAGGTCATCGATAAATCGTCGGATTACAACGAACCCGTCTGCGCCAATAATCTGGTCATGACCCCTTCCTCAGGTGGCTGCGATGTCGCAGGGACGCTGTTCATCGTTCATTTTACTCGAGCCGTCATTGGATGCACGATTGATGGCCCTGGCCCTCTTCCGTCTTGTATCCGCGAACGCTTCAGGGACGAGGAATGGGATTCCTTCGGCAACTGTTTGGAATGTGGGGTGGATTCCTTGGCGAATTTTGGGAGCTGTGTAAACGCACCGACGCCGTTGTTGACAGAAGATGTATCGCAATGCGTGGGAGCCTACGTGACCACCTTGAACGAATGCACGCCTTGACAGAGACGTCGCACGAGCCATCAAAAAAATCCCGACCAGGGATTGATCATCGCGCCCTTAGCGTACAGTCGCGCAGGAACCTGGTTTGAGTGCTCTATCTTCGCCTTCGGTGATTTCAAAGAGCAGGTGCTGACTCAAGTCACCGGGGAGATCGAAGAGTACGATACGGGTATCGAAGCACGAGTCACCGTTGAGGCATTTAAACGCATCGCGGTAGCGCCCGGCAATAATCGGCCGGAGGCTTCGAACGTGTGATGAGTGAGGCATTGGTGATTTAGTAGCCTTTAGGCATTGACCCTTGTTGGCGTAGCGGGCCCGGTGACGAGCCACGCCGCTCAACAACCAATCTGCTAAGCGGAAAATTCGTGGAAGGAATCGCGCGCGGCCGAGCTTGAGTCCTAAGACCCTTCAGCAGTCGCCGAAGGGCTTGCCGAGATGGAGTTCCGCCAACTGGCGCCATTCGACGCTGGAAAAACCCGTGTGTTCTGGTCCGACGTGGGAGGACCCTCGCCCTGGGAGATGCATCCCGATTGTGACGAAATGCTGCAAGTGCTCGAAGGCGAGATCGGGTTCGAAGTACTTCCCGAGAGCGGTGAGGCCGCCGTCAAGACGCGCGTATCCGCTGGCTCCTTCTTCGTTGTACCTCGTGGCTGCTGGGATCGGCAGAGCCTGCTCGCGCGCACGAAGGAGTTCTACCTCACACCGGGACGAAGTCTGCACTCGACACAAGATGATACGCGCAGAACCACTCTGACCTGAGCATGCCGCCGACCAAGGCCTTGCAGCAGATCTGTGAACAGCGCGGTCCATTCGGCTTCGACATACTCTCGGGATTCGCAATGCGTTCTGGGAAAGTAGCCCCGGCCGCTGACGGCCATATCCGTTTATGGAGTGGAGGCAGCTCCAGCACAGTCATAGAGCGGAGCATGCTGGTGTTCACCGCGGCTCCTCGGCTCGGGACGTTCAGGAAGCGCCTGCGGGCCCTTCGCGCGTCTAGGAGAGCGGATCCAACGTGCACTGGTTTAGTCCCAGTGCCTCTGCTGAAGTATTCATCGCTGCAAAGAGGGGCTCTGCGCTATCCTCCGCAAGAGCGAGTGCCGGGTCATTCTCGAGCGTGCTCAGGGCAGAATCCGCGGATGTCGTCATCGCCTGAAGTTCGGCATTTGCGACCTCGCTAAATGCCGGCACATCGATCTTCAGGTCGCCAATCTTTTGGATTTGTCGACGGCTGTTCGGAATGAAGACATTCCGGACAAAATTCTCCTTCTCGTCGGAGTTAACTTCCGATGATTGTGTGGTCAGAGCCTTCCACTTGCGTTGGGTCTGCGTTTTTTCCTGTTCGCAGATCTCATTTGCACGCATCACGAAGCTTGCGTCGGGCTGGGCCAACCAAGACGTACATCCCGTCATCTGGAAGAACGCCAGGCTCAAGACCGCTGCCACTGCAAATTGGATCTTCCATTGGGATTTTCGGACTGCCGAGCGAATGAGTTTTTGATTCAACGGACTGGACCTCCCTTGGGCGTATGATAGTCGGCCGGAAGAATCAAGCGGACCTGGGCGGGCTCCAGCCGCACTCATCATCGCATACGTCGTCGTGGTTTTCAGGTCGCGCAGGACTTAGGGACGGGAATCCGCCGGGGACCTTCAGGGCCATGCCCTGTGGTTTCGACGTCTTCAGCGGTCCCGGAATCGATCTCGTCAGCGGGTCGGTCACGGTGGGAAACCCGTTATGGACTCCCCTAGCGATTTAACATAACGCCCCTATTCGGACGCTGTGCCAGAATCCAGCTTGTATGTCCTATTCTCATCCTGCGGATGTGGTCTATCGCCCGAAGATGGGCTTCGCGCTGCCGATGGCGCGTTGGTGGCTCTGCGGGTTCGCGAACGTGTTGCGAGCGCTCATGCGCGACAGTCCCGCCGCGGCGCTCGGCTTGATCCAGCTCGCACCCGTGCTGTGCGATCTCGAAGCGCAGGTGGCCGGGGGCGACCGCCCACGAGACACGGCTCTGGCTCGTGCTGTGAGTCCGGGGCGTGCCCAAGAAGAGCCTTACGCGGGATGCGGCGCACCGCGATCTCGCGGCGAGCGACGGTTGATCAGCGCGAAGACTCCGTGATCGCGCGGCAGGTCGCTTTCGCCATCAACTCGGCGGCGAGTCGATGCCCCGCCTGGTTCCAGTGCCCCCCGCACGCGAGCATGTTCTCGAAACCGTGCAGGCAGGTATCGTTGGTCTGCGCGTAGTCGGCGAACGGCGGGTTGAGATCGATGAAGTGCGCACCTGCCCGTGTCGCGACTGCGCCGATGCGCTTGTTCTGGTAGTCGAAGTGCGTCATCCCCGCCGACTCTAGGTACGCGCGCCGCGCATCGGCGTCGGGGTTGACCGCGTGGGGGCTCGATGCAGCAGAAACCAGAATCTCGAGACCGCGCCCACGCACTTCACGGACGAGCATGTCCAATATGGCCTCCGTCAGCTTCCAGGCCTCCGCGACCTTCGGCTCGACGGGCGATTGGTTGAACTGCCCCTCCTCGGTGCCTTGTGCGGTTTCGATCTCCACGCGCCGGATCACGCGTCGTGCCTCGAGGACGAGCTGCACCACGCGCGAATAGTCGCTCAGCGTTCGGATAAAACGCGTGCTCGGCGCGTTCCGGGAAGTGAAGCCCGGCGACGTCTTGAAGCTGTCGTCGAGCATGAGATTCCCAGCGTCGTCCAAGACGTAGAACGGCTTGTCTCCGCTTCCCCCGAATGCGGGATGGTTATTGGGCAGATCGTTGCCAACGAACGTCAGGAGCACGAAGTCGGGATCGTAGTCCCAGGCGATCTGCCGAAGGATCTCGTACTGCTGTGCCGTGCCGTGGCCTGAGATCGCGAAGTTGAGCCCGACCGGCCGTCTGCCGGCAAGTGCTGGGCAGGCGCTGAGTTTGTCGACAACCTGCGCGCGAAACGTCTCCTCCTGAGCCATCTGCTGAGCCTCGGTGTAGGAGTCACCGAGGAACGCGATCCGGTAGTCACCAGCCGGCTTTTCGCGCGGATGGACGACATCGCGGAAGCCGATGTCGTTGGCTTCGAGAAAGCCGTGTCCCTCGAGGTGGTACCAGCCCTTAGCGAATGGGCGCATCGCTCCGCCGGAGACGGGGTGGGCTTCGTAGAGGATCGGATAGCTGATCCCCAGAATCCGGAGTGCGATCTCCGCGAAGACGAACGTCACTGTGAGGCTCGTGCCTACGGCCAGCAATCGGATTAGCCAGAGGTTTCGCGGGGTCGGATCGCTCATCTGGGCAGGCATGGGTCCATTCTAACGCGCGTCGGACGAGTTCATTTGGCGACCCGAGCGCAACGATCGGCCGCTTATTCTGGCACACCCGGCCATGCCTCGGGCCATAACGCACATCCGAGCCGAACGCGCACCCATGCGCACTATCAGGATAGGACATTCAAACCGCCTTCCAACACAGCTTGAATGTCCTATTCTCACGAATTACAACGATCTATCTGGTCGTAAACCCAGTGAGCATTTCTGCTACGACGAGGCCAAATACTTCGCCGCGTACTCCACAGTCTGGGGAAGTAATGTTTCTGAACAGGATGCTTTCAATCGTCGCTTCTGTTTCCTGCCGATTCCTGTACGCCAGCTCGTCGGACTATTGACTGGAACCCTACCGACTTTCTACGTCCTCTCCCACAGTCAATCGAAACCCGTTAGCCAAGCCAGGCATAGAAAGATCACGGTTTTGGCCGCTTCGACTGGGATCGGGCTCGCGAATCTGATTACCGTCATCGCTTTTTCCCGGAGCCAAATCCAAAAGAACTGATGGGGCTGGTCCCACCCGAAAGGGCCATATCCGTCAAATCGAGGCCTTGGCTGGCGCGCTCCCTCCTCGACATTTCCTACACCTTTGAGCTCCGAATCGATATGATAATCGTGTCAACCTCTTGACTGTAACCACTTCTCACTTTTCATAGGATGGCCCATTGCGTTACCGCGCAGAAATCGATGGCCTCAGGGCCGTTGCCGTCGTTCCTGTCATTTTGTTCCATGCGGGTCTAGACGTCTTCAGCGGCGGATTTGTCGGCGTAGACGTCTTCTTTGTAATCAGTGGCTACTTGATCACATGGATCATCTTGTCAGAGCTGCGTCAAAGCGATTTCACCATTGCTAGCTTCTACGAACGAAGAGCAAGGCGCATCTTGCCAGCGCTCTTTCTCGTCATGTCTGTCAGCCTGGCCGTAGCCTACTTTTGGATGTTGCCCGAAGAGCTGGAGAATTTCGGGCAATCTCTTCTGGCCACAACGATTTTCTCCAACAATATCCTGCTTGCGCGGACATCGGGCTACTGGGCGCTCGCTTCCGAATTCAAGCCCTTGCTCCACACCTGGAGTCTTGGTGTCGAGGAGCAGTATTACGTCATCTTTCCCCTCATGATGATGGCGGGCTGGCGACTATTTCGTCGCCATCTCGTGGCGGTTCTTGTGGTGCTGGCGCTGATCAGTCTCTTAATGGCCCAATGGGGTGTCTCCTACAACCCGAACGCCACCTTCTATCTTCTGCACACACGAGGGTGGGAGCTTCTCCTGGGTTCATTTGGCGCGTTCTATATGATTGATCGAGATCGGTTGGGATCCGCGACAGCACTCGAACACGGACTGAGCCTCATAGGCTTGATCGCGATTGCCGTATCCATCGTTTCCTTCAGCGAAACCACACCTTCCCCGAGTCTCTATACACTCATCCCCACCGTCGGAACGGTCCTGATTATCCTCTACACCCGAGAGGGCACTCTTGTTCACTGGCTTCTGAGTAAGCGTTGGGTCGTTGCGATCGGACTCATCAGTTACAGCGCCTATTTGTGGCACCATCCGCTGTTCGCATTCGCACGAATTTACTCCATCGAAGAGCCCGGCCCTGGTTTGATGATCTTTTTGTCGGCCCTGACCCTGGCGTTGGCTTATCTGAGTTGGCGCTTCTGGGAGACACCCTTTCGCAATAAGCAAAGATTTAGTCGTCGCTTCATCTTTACTTTCTCGCTCATCGGATCTGCCTTTTTTATCTTGGCGGGCTTCATTCTATACGTGAGCCATGGGATTCCAACACGCGTTTTTCCAACGCATCTGGCGTCTACAGCGGACATGTACATCAGCTACAACCAAGGTGCGTACGAATTCAAGAAGGATCGTTTTGATTCCCGAGAAGACTTGAACCTGCTGATTGTAGGCAATAGCTACAGCCGGGATTTCGTCAACATGACGATCGAGACCTTCGGCGCAGATAAAATCGATTTAATCTATCGCGATGACGTTTCAAGCTGCTTCGCCGAAAAACTCAACAAATTGGCCCGATCACTCTTAACAACAGCCGATGTCGTCGTACTCGCGAGCGACGATGTCCCCTTACGGTGCGTCAATGACAATTTGGCTTTTGCGCAAGCAAACGGATTTGATCTTTTCTACGCGGGAACGAAACACTTCGGTTACAACTTGAACTGGATCACTCGAATGGATGCTGAGGGGCGAAAAAGCCAATACAACCCATTGCCGGTAGAGATTTTGCAGAGAGAAGCGGAAATGGCGGCGGTTGTGCCTCCAGATCATATGATCTCGCTCTTGGAACCCGTTCTGAAGCAAGGCCAGATGCCAATTACAGATGGGCAAGGTCGATTGCTCAGCGTGGATCGGATGCACCTCACCAAGCATGGTGCTCAGCTTTTCGGACAACTAGTTTTCTCAGAGGGGCGCTACGCCCTCCTTCTCGGGCACGCTCAGTCGGGTCTTCCTTCTGATCCGTAACGCCCAGCCCCTAGACCTTTGGCCCCAATGAACGGGCAAAGTCGTGGACGTCCAGCAGACGGAAGCTGGACAATAAATCGCCCCCCGCCCTTGCTCCGCGGCCAGCGACGGAGCTCCCATAGGCATTTAACATGCCGCATAGACTCGGGCGTTATGCCAGAACCCAGCTTGAATATCCTATCATCCCTCACTGGGAAAGTTGTGGGAGTGCCCATAGATTCATAAAGAAGGGCGGAGCCAGTATGGAATACAAATCACTCGGTCGGACCGGAATCAAGGTGAGCCAGTTCTGCCTTGGAGCAATGATGTTTGGAGGGCGAGCGGACAAGGCTGTCTCGATCGAGATCATCGATTACGCCTTGGAACAGGGCGTCAACTTCGTCGATACGGCCAATGGTTACACCGGGAACGAGAGCGAACGAATCGTCGGGGAGGCTCTGGCCCAAGACGGCAGGCGTGACAACATAATCGTCGCGACGAAGTTCTACATGCCCCAGGGCGACGACATCAACGAGATGGGAATATCCCGGCGACATATCGTCAAGGCCTGCGAGGATTCGCTCCGTCGACTCAAGACCGATTGGATCGATCTGTATCAGATGCATCGGTCGAGTGCGGTCATTCCGATCGATGAGAGCCTTCGCGCCCTCGACGATTTGATCCGTTCGGGGAAGGTCCGTTACATCGGCGGCTCCATGTTTCAGGGTTGGAAGATCGTCGAGTCGCTCTGGGTATCGAAGGAGCTTGGCCTGAATCGATTCATTTGCGAGCAGCCTGGCTACCACATGCTCGACCGAACGGCGGAGCGGGAAGTGATTCCTGCGGCAGCGACGTTCGGCATGGCGGTGATTCCATGGGGTCCATTGTGTGGTGGGCTACTGACCGGAAAGTACACGCGGGATTCCGGGCCGAGTGATGGACGCTGGCAGGACGGCAAAGACAACGCGAACCGGGAAGTGACCCCACTCGCGTGGGATGTCCTCGATCTGCTGCGGACGATGGCCGACGAGAAGGGGTGCTCGGTCTCACAACTCGCGTTGGGCTGGTGTTCGGCGCAGCCGGGCGTGACCGCACCGATCATCGGACCGCGCACACTTGAGCAGGTGACGGACAACCTCGGTGCGGTCGGCGTCGCACTCGAGGCGGAAGACTTCAGCCGAATCGACGCACTCGCGCTCCCTTGTAGTGCGACGGTGGCCTATTACGACAAGGCGCGGGGGCTCGACTTGCGAGCCCATGATCATCGAATCGTGCTATGACCCGTGCCGTCTGTTTTGGTGGAAACGCCTTGGGGATCGAGCTTCGGCACCCATGGCCGTGGCGGCCGATACAACTCAAGACGTCTGGCTTCGCCGCGGTCAAATCCTCTCGCTGGAGGCGGATGCGACGATGGTTTCTCCTGCGGTCTGAAGTCGAGTTTCTGGACGGTCTGCTGGGCGTAGCGGGATTTAGATGCCGCAGTTGAAACAGTGGGCTCCCTTCCTTGTAGGTTGGGGAGTTCTTCTCACCCTGTCACGGGCCTCCCCTAGCGATTTAACATAACGCCCATACTCGGATGTTGTGCCGGAAGGCAGCTGGTATTTCCTATCATCTAACCTAAAGCCTTTACCCTCCACCCCCCGGAGAGCCGTATCGGCCTGGCTTCCTCAGCTGACGCCAATGCTTGGATCGATACGCCAGCGAAACAGAAAGAAGTCAGAACTTTCCTAAAACCCTCTATTCGTTAAGTCTTGGGTTCGGGTTCCGGCTGGGGATACATACACACCTACACTTACGATCGCGGAGATTAGTCCACCTTTTTTGCAGGGCAAGAAAGATTCGAGGTAAGTGCAGAAAATCGCAAGCACCCTATCTCGATAACAACAAGGAATGTGAATTCAGTCGACAGCCACTTTCCAGATCTTGATCATTGGGTATCTATTCATCTACTCGATCGCCCTTCACCAAAAAGATGAATTCGCGAAAATGATTGGAGCTCAGAAATGCTGAATAGTGCTCAGCTGTGAATGTGAAGGGCGTCCTCTCAGCGATTGAATACTTCTCAACATATCGATCTCAAAAACGGAAATACCACAAACCAATAACCCTATATCCAGGAACCTGCTGATGGATCTAGAATGAGCATGCAAATCTGCGGAATTGAACTCGGTCATACCCTGAGATCAATCTACCCCTAGCGACATCACTCCGACTGCACCCGCAGGGATTCTTGGTGATATCAATCTTGGAGCAGGACCCGAAAACACCGTTTATACTTAATACTCCCACCGTCAATAACAAGGAATCGGCCAGCATAGTGGGCCATATAACGGGGACTAAAACTGGCGAGTTTTGCCTAACGGCACCATTCGTTCTTGCCACTAGCCGGCAGGAGGTTACGCCCTCAAATGAAAGTTCATCGGTTAGCTTCAGGCTTCGCCTACAATCGCTGTCACTTGAGGTGAACGACTGATGTCGTCATTACGTTCTTTAGCGAAGGCTGGAGTTGGTTTTCTAGACCGGATGGCCGCACCTCTTGCCGGACCGCCGCCAAGCCCATCAAAGGCTCTACCGTGCGTCTTCCTCATCGGCGGACCCCGATCGGGGAGCACCCTAGTCTGCCAGTCTATGATTGTATGCAGGCGATTTGCTTATATGAACAATTTAGTGAGTCGCTTCCCTCAAAGTGGGGCGGCTATAGCCGCGTTCACTATGGTCGGAAGGTGGCCTCGACCTCAGGTATTCAAGAGCGACTATGGCGACACCGATGGGCTCGCCGGACCGAGCGAGGGGGGAGACTTCTGGGATCGAATCTTTCCGTGGGAATCACATCACAGTGTCGACCCTGAGGATTTCCCTGACGACCTAGCCGAAGAACTGCGACGAATGGTCCATCGTTTGTCAACCGAATACGGAGCACCATTCCTCGCCAAGAATCTATGGAATTCAATACGGTTAAATGCGATCAATAAGGCGCTTCCAAATTCAATATTCGTGGTTCTCAAACGCAATCCGGTGCTTATGGCCCAATCCCTACTTGAGGGAAGACGCAAAAAAATCGGCGACTCTAGGGAACTCTGGTCCATCCGCCCGCGACAGATGCTCAACCATTTGGGAGAATCACCGATTCGGCAGACTGCGTATCAGCTCGCATACACCTATCAGGCAATCGAGCGCGCCCGGGAAGAGCTGGGCTCCCACCGGTTCTTTGATCTACCATACGATGGGTTCTGCGCCGACCCTCAAAGCTGGCTCGAACGGATAGATGCGTTTCTTGTCGCGAATGGTGTCTCGGTTAATAAACTCAAAACAATTGAAGAACCGTTCTCTGCTACAACCACTCTTCGACTCAGCCCGAACGACATCGAAGAACTCGAGACAGTCTTCAAGGAAGCTTGGCCAGGCGGTTACAGTCCAATGGAAATCGATCGATAGGGCTGAAAGATCACCGGACGCTCGGCTCCCTATCATTTGGCTCGCCTGGAGCAGCCAGGGAACACCAATAAGCTTCGAGCGTGCGCTCCAACATTCCGGTCGCGGAGAACTCCTCGCGGACTCGCGCGACAGCGCCGGCAGAGAGCATCATCCGAAGCGTATGGTCGTCCAGGACTTTCAGGATTCTACGAACAAGCTCCGCCGAGTCACGAGTGGGCGAAATTAGACCACTTTGGCCATCGGTGACTACCTCCGGGATTCCGCCAACCCGGGGCGCAACGATCGGAACGCCAGCCGACATAGCCTCTAGTAGAGCAAACGGAATTCCCTCCGACCTCGAGGTGAATAGCAGTACATCAAGGTTCTCGATGAGCTGTTTAGCATCTGGCCGGAATCCCAAGAACTTCACTTGATCACAAAGTCCAAGTTGCAGCTGTTCCTTTTTCAACTCGTCTTCGAGAAAGCCTTCACCAATAATTAGAAATTCGACATCTTGCCGATGATTGGCAACCTCACGCGCCACATGCAGGAATAGCTTGTGGTCTTTTACATGGACGAGGCGCCCAACAATACCAATCCTGAAAAGCTGGCCTTGGATCGGGCCCCTAGCCCTCAGCTCGCGGCGGGCAACAGACTCCGTGGGTATCACAACCCCATTATGGACCACTGAAAGCCGTGACTTCGAGACGCCATAACTGATCCAATCCTCGGCAATGGCTTCCGAGACCGCAAGGAATCGAGCCCCGCTCAATCTGAGAATGATCAGGGCACTACGGGCATACCAAAAAAGGCGTGTGCTTGGACCTTGCTCTGGCTCAATTGCTCCATGGAGGGTCGCCAACCTTACGATTGGGCTTCCGAGAGATGCGAGCACCCCAAGAAAGACACCCAGATACCCGTGCAGATGAAGAACATCCGGCTGGATCGTGGCGAACTGGCGCCGCAGAGCCAGAAGCTGCTTGAACCGAGATCCCTTGAGTACGATCACTTGGCCACCGACTTCCCGAAGTCTCCTTGCCGGTTCACCTTCCTCCGTGAACACGAAGAAGAGTTCAAGCCTTGGATCATCCCGAGCCGCGAGCTGCAAGTTGTAGAGATTGGCTTCGATACCAGCCCAGCGAGATCCATCGGTCACATGAGCCACGCGAATCCGCTTGGGTCTCTCTGTTTTCGAAACACCACCCATCGGCGAACGACGTTTCATGCCAGCCACTGGCGCCTATCGCCGATATTCAAGAGTCGCGAACGAAGCCTGTGAATTCTCTCGTTTCTGGCGAAACTCCAGCGTGCCAGAGAGATGAGCGCAAGAGTCCGTCGCTCCCAACGACCAACATTTTTTCGAAAATACTTCTTTTTCGCAGAAAGGAAATCGCTCCAGCTGCAGTCGACGGAAATCCTCGGACAGATTTCGTGCGGACGGACCCAAACTTTTCCCGCCAAGCTCCGCCAGAGGCCCGCCCGAAAGGCTTCCACATCCAGCGCCCAGCTCAGATACAGCAGCTCCAAGCTTCGCTTGGCCGCAAGGGCCGTTGCCAGAGACTCCCATGCACCAGCAGTAGAGCGAGACGATACCAGGCCAGTATAGTCCGATGCGCCAGTCCCGATAAGCTCCAGGATTTTGATGCCCCCGAGCCTCCTATTGAACAACGGAGCGATCGTCTTGCCTCCGTCTAACTTTAGCGGCCGTGCGTCATTACGATTTCCGAGATATCGGAGCCCTTGTTCGAGCCAAGTGATCGACTGATAGGGCGAATTTACCGCACCCTCGTCAAGTCCGGCCCATGCCTTCTCAAGGTCGCCAAGCGGGATATCCACTTGCCCCGCAGTAACAGTCGAATCGGCCGATGGATGCCCAGAATCACTTCTACGAGCCATACGGCCTTCCTTCTCCGCTAGATCCATACGCTCCCCCAAAATCCCCTCTGAACACTCGATCTCGGGCCGCTCGACCGAACGGCCCGCACGATTGGGCCTGCTCAGTCACGTCGGACAGTTTAGCGCGATTCAGCTCGACTCACGCAGATACGTCTAAAAAGTAAAATGCATTGCGTTGTCCGATGAATTTATGACTTTGGCGGAGGCTTTTCGTCGGCTGGGCCACCAGACGGCCGCTGTCGTCGCCAATTCAGGTTAGGTGAATTCTAACTGCGGCCTCACTCGCGGGTTTAAAATTGAGGATATTGATTCTGAGGGAGCCGCCGAGGTGACTCAACGTGCCATTCGGCAGCTCGATCTAGATACTCGTACTGCACCACTGTTCCTGTTCGTCAATTGCATGGATGCCCACCGGCCATATCAAACCGAGCCGACTCGCTCTGAAGTAATGGTCTACAAGCGGCAATGCGAGAGGCCAGATCACGCGTAAAAGCGTTAACCGTTAACCAAAGCCGTTCCAGGCGGCTGAATCGTTGTTCAGCGATTTCCAAAGCGGGCCGCGCCCTCGGGTCAACACGTTGCAAGCGGTAAGAAATCGCGGTCACTCCTATGCTCGGAACGTGTCCACCTCTTACGACGATCCCTTGACCGCGGCTTCAACTCGCCGCGCTTGCGGCGGTGCTCAGCATCGGGCGACTCTCCCGATGCTGAGGTCTACGACGAAGG
>JAQWNI010000165.1 GCA_029268645.1 Myxococcota bacterium | reverse complement strand
ACATCCTCAAAGTCTCCTCGTCACGGCCGTGACATAAAACGTGCCTTCCAACGCGCTACCTGGGTTGTTTCCCCATTGGGGGCGAGCCTCCAAAGAGGGCCCGTCGCTCGGTCGGTCCACACAAGCAAGTTTCCAGCTGCGTCAAGCGGTCAAGGGGGTCTCGAGGCTCCGGCACCCCTACCGAGTCATTGACTCATGACTCCACCTGAATAACAACAGAATGTTCTTGAATCAAGAATAATTCCCCGCCAGGGAGACGAATCCCAACCCAAAGGGTCCTTCCGAGTCTGAAAGGTCGAAGCCGCTCTGGGGTGGCAAAAGACAAGCAGATTGAGTCTCTCGCTAAGCAAGGATGGACGAGAGGGTTCGGTCACGCCCACGCTCGAGGTTTGGCTCACCCTATGGATTCAACAGGCCGGCCATACCCTGCTCATCACCCACAACTGCGCTCCCAAGCGGTAGGATCCGGCCATGCGGTTCTACACCCACGATGCTCTTTCGGACCACCGCCCCGATTGCTGGGCCCGGTGCGGCTCATCCTGTGTGCTCGACCAGGCAGCTGGGCGCGGTACCGGGGCTGAGTCGCCGCCTTTACGGTTCGCCAGGGAGGCAGCGGCCCTTGGATCCGGTTAGTCAGGGCGTACTCGGCGCTGCCGCGGCCCAGGCGTTCGCTAGACCCCGCCAGGTCGCCGCGGCGGGTCTGCTGGGGGCCCTCGCCGGAATGGCGCCCGACCTCGACGTGCTGATTCGTTCGTCGGTGGACCCGCTTCTCTTTCTTGAGTTCCACCGGCAGTTCACCCATTCGCTCGCGTTTATCCCCATCGGAGCCGCGCTGTGTGCTGCGGTGCTATTTCCGCTCGTGCGTCGGCGGTGCCGCGCGCGGCAGGTCTATCTTTATTGCGTGCTCGGCTACGCGACCCACGGGCTGCTCGATGCGTGCACCTCCTACGGCACACAGCTCTACTGGCCCTTCTCGAACACCCGGGTAGCGTGGAACAACATTTCGATCGTGGACCCCTTGTTTACGATTCCAATCCTCGTCCTCGTCATTCTTGCGGCGCACCGCGGTCGCGTTTTCTTCGCCCGCGTGGCCTGTGCCTGGGTGATCCTGTACCTGGCCATGGGGCTGGTGCAGCGCGACCGTGCCGAGTCCGCGGGGTTCGCCATCGCCCGGGCGCGTCACCACGCCCCCGCATCGGTCGAAGCCAAGCCCGCCTTCGCGAGCCTGTTGCTTTGGAAGACGATCTATGAGCATGGGGGGCGGTACTACGTCGACGCTGTTCGCGTTGGCGGGGCCCCCGTGCACTTTCCCGGCCAGAGCGCAGCCAAGCTCATGCTTGGCCGCGACCTGCCCTGGCTTGATCCGGGTACCCAACAAGCCCGTGACCTCGAACGCTTTCGCTGGTTCTCGCAGGACCATCTCGCGATCGACGCACGCTCAACCGACGATGTCATCGACATCCGATATTCCATGTTACCGAACCGCATCGATCCACTCTGGGGCATCCGCCTCGACCCGGATGCGCCGGGCGACGCCTTTTCCCGTTTTTTCACCCAGCGGCGATTTGGCCGCGACGATCGCGATCGCCTGTTCGAGATGATGTTCGCAACCGACCCCTTGGGAGGGCGACCCATCGATCCCGGAAGGTGAACCGGAGGGACCGTTTCGCCGCGGCTGCCGATAGGCGCCCTACAGGCGCTGGACGAGGGACCGGTTTGCTTCGTAGAAGATCATAATCTCGCCGCTGAATCGGTTGGGGGCTCTCACGCTGGACCCGTGAAGTTTCCTTCACCCCCGGGTTGCAGGACGACAACGATTTCATTGAATAGACGAGAGGAAGAATGGCACACTCGAGAGCGCTCCCTGACATCTAGGCTGACGAGTTGAGACAGGGATGCAGGCTTCGCTGAGCCAAGTCGAAGTTCGAAGCCAACTCTGCTCTTCGCTTCCGCCACCGCGCCAGCACCCCACCCCAATCGCCCCGCAACCGGGCTTCACATGGGGATGTGGGAGGGGGACAGGCTGACCCTCACTTGTCCAGGGTGTAGAGTGGGCCTTTGGATGCGGTCGTCGGCAGCGCGGTGATCTCGCTGGCCTTGATCAAGCGGGTCGTCGGCATGGGTATTTCCGTGCTCTCGCCGTCGACCCAGCGGAAGGTCATGAAGCCGAATCCGTGACCGCTGGTGTCGAGCCAGTTGGGATGTCCGGGGTCTTGGTGAGCGATTACAAATTGTACGGAACCGTCGTCGTTGTACTCGACAGCCTCAAGCGTGCGTGAGGTAGGGCGGTGTAGATAGTCCCCGATTTCGTGCCAGCGACTCTCGAGGGTGAGGTTCCAGTAGCGAGTATCCGGTGGCTGCACATTGACGATGAGTGCCTCGTCGTCTTCGATTTGGTAGCTGCCGATCATGTATAGATTGTCGGCTCCACTGATCGCACCACCCAGCTCCCCGGACGTCGCCCGGATGAAGTCGTTCCGGTCTTCGAGTAGTTGTGGCAGGACTGATCGATGCAGGGTGGTGAGGCGCAAAAATGCGTACGTGGTCCCGATAATGGACTGGGCCACTTGGTCGTCCGAGGGAGGCGCGAAGTCGGGAGCGTCTCCGAGGATTTCGATATTCAAGGTCGGTAGGGTTTCTACTTCGCGATCCGCAATGTACTCACGGACCAGGATGCCCGATGCGTCTTTGGGGATCTCAATCCAGTTGCCGGGTTCGTCTGGTTTTGTCTGGGCGAGCAGGATGGTAAAATCACCCTTCGCATCGACATCCAGCATCTGATCGCTGATATATCCGATTTGTCGCCGAGGGGTCATCCCCTGTCCGGCATTTATGGTGAAGCCGAGATACCTGATGTTTCCGAGATTGCCTGTGATCTTGTAATCAAATTGCCCGTCTATCTGGGCGAATTCATATTCAGCATCGGGGTTGTCTCCGCCCACTTTTCGGGCCAGGGTGTCCATCCGCTGGAAGTGGGGGAGTCTAGGGTTGGTGTCGGCGGCGACCTCGGTGCTCATCGCGAGGGCTCGCAGTATCCAGCGCATCCCTTCGTTGGCCTCCTGTTGAGTACGTGCATCTGCGAGGACCATTTCACGCGTGCTCGAAATGACCTCCTCCATCTGAAGAAGGGCTTGGTGAGAGGCGCTCTGGCTGTAGTCCTCGCTTGGGTCCGCGCCGAGGTTCATCACGGTGCTGATCAGGCTGGCTCCACGAGGAAGGCTGAAACCGATATACACACCGATGGCGAGCACAATGACTGCGAAGATGATGTTTTTCAGCATGACGAGATTCTCTCCAAGCGCTTGAAAGGCCCGCCGAGGGAAGGCCTTGTCTGCATGAGGTCGGCGCGAACCTCTGTCCGGATGGATAGGAATTTCAAAGGCTTATTCTACACCCTCCGCAGTCCTTCTAAAAAGCGGACACCCACGGATTCTCGTGACTCCAAAAGCCGGCCTATACTTCCTATCCGCAGAAATGTCAGTACAGACCGGTCATTTTCGAAAGGAACCATCTTGACTGCCAACAACCCCATCGACAAAGAGGCGATCCGCGCCCGGTACGCCGAAGAGCGCGAGAAGCGGCTGCGCCCGGACGGCAATGACCAATACCTTCGACTCGCAGGCACCGCCCTCTCGCACTACATCGACGACCCGTACATGCCAGTCGTCGAGCGCGAGCCTGTCACGGATCACGTGGACGTGGCTCTGGTGGGTGGCGGCTTCGCGGGACTGATCACCGGAGCGCGACTCAAAGAGGCGGGTGTCGAAAAGATCCGCATTATCGACAAGACGGGCGACTTCGGCGGCAACTGGTACTGGAACCGCTACCCGGGCGCGCAGTGCGACACGGCGTCCTTTGTCTACATGCCGCTACTCGAAGAAACGGGGCACGTGCCCACCGAGAAATATGCTCACGCACCCGAGATTCTCGAGCACTCCCGGCGCATCGGTCAACAATTCGGGCTTTATGAAAACGCGCTCTTCCACACCGAAGTCAGCGACCTTGAGTGGGATGTGGAGCGTTCCGTGTGGATCGTACGCACCAACCGCGGCGATCATTTCACGGCCCAGTACATCACGCTTGGTACCGGGCCGCTGCACGTACCGAAGCTGCCGGGCCTCGAAGGCATCGACGAATTCGAAGGGCATTCCTTCCACACCAGCCGCTGGGACTACGAGTACACGGGCGGCGACGCCTCGGGCGCTCTCATGTCCAATCTCGCCGACAAGAAGGTGGGCATCATCGGGACCGGAGCGACGTCCGTTCAGTGCGTCCCCCACCTCGCGAAGGCCTCCGGCGAGCTCTACGTCTTCCAGCGCACACCGTCGTCGATAGACGTGCGCGCAAACGGCCCCACCGACATGGACTGGTTTGAGCGGGAAGTCAAAGAACCCGGCTGGCAGCAGAAGTGGCTGGAGAACTTCACCGCAAATCAGACCATGGGTCTGCGCATGCCGAAAGAAGACCTCGTCCAGGATGGCTGGACCGACCTCGCCCGTCGCATTCGAAGCCGGATCTTCTCCCTTCCCTTCTACAAGATGACGCCCAAGAACATGATGGCGGCTTTCGAAGATCTCGACCACGAGAAGATGACCGAGATCCGGGAGCGCGTGGATACCCTCGTCGAGGACGAAGAGACTGCGGAGAACTTGAAGGCATGGTACCGCCAGCTCTGCAAGCGGCCCTGCTTCCATGACGAATACCTCCAGGCCTACAACGAGCCAGGCACCACCCTGGTCGACACCAACGGAAAGGGCGTCGAGCGGATCACCAAGAAGGGCGTCGTCGTGGCCGGCAAGGAGTACGAGCTCGACTGCATCATCTACGCTTCGGGCTTCGAGGTCAATACGGACCAGACGAGCCGCAATGGCTTCGACGTCACCGGCACCAACGGACTCAAGCTCTCCGAGTCCTGGAGCGACGGCATGCGTTCGCTCCACGGCATCCACGTCCACGGCTTCCCGAACATGTTCATCGTGGGGGGCTTCCAAGGGGCGGCCCTGCTCTCCAACGTGCCCCACAACTTCACCGAGTCCGGCCTCACCATCGCCATGATGATCCGCCACGCCAGAGACAAGGGCTTTAAGGAGATCGCAGTCACACAAAAAGCAGAGGACGACTGGCTCAGGCTATTGGGACGCGGCAACAGAGGCCAACGGGCCATGCAGGCCCGGATGCTGGATAAATGTACTCCGGGCTACTACAACAACGAAGGCCAGCAAGGTGGCCTGGTCAGCCAGGTCATGGGCTATCCGCGCGGAGCCGTCGCCTTCTTCAAATACCTGAAAAAGTGGCGCAACTCAGGGAAGTTCAAAGGCCTGGAATTTCGCTAACGGCAGAGAAGGGCCCGGCGTCAAAAACAGCAGCGGGTCATCGAAAGTCAAGAATGAGATGGTCCCGCGACGGAGCTCCCCTATGGAGTAAAACGGACGCCCATACCCAGACTCAGCGCCAGAAGCCCCCTAAGCGGCTCAGACGAGACCGATTCAACGCCTTCACACGAGGCACTCGAGGCCATCTGGAGCTAGTCTGAAGAAGACAACTCAAAGCCCCTGGAGGAGTGACGATGACAGCTGCACCGGAGTTTGACCTGATTGGCTACAAGCCAGAGGGCGACAAAAAGAACAGTGATTTCTTCAAGGAATACCTCCCGCAGGTTTACAAGCGACGCGTATCCTCCGGACTCGACGACATGCTCACCGAAATGGCGGCCGTCATGATTCAGGTTGACCCCGGCGATGCCATCAACTACATCGAAGAATTGGCGACGATGGGGCCTTATCGACTGAGCTCCGCACATATCGATGCGACCCACAAGGTGTACGTCCTGAAGAACGATCGTCTCGCGGACGCACCGATCATGCTCGTTTTTGAACCACTCTCCACGGGTTACATGGATGACCTCGTTCGACTGAACCTTCTCTATCCACTCTCGCGCGAGAAACCCCATGCTCGCTACGTCGGAGAGATCTTCTGGACAAAGGACGTCGCCGAAACGCGCAAAGTCCTTGAGGCCCAGAGCATTCGCACATATCAAGAAGGTGAAACACCCAATCACTTCTTCATCAATTCCAATATGGCGTTCACCTACCCCAGCGATTTCACGGGCAACAAAGTGGGCTACTGGGACGTCTCTTCCCCCGATATCGAAGCGCTAGAACTCGGCGAAACACTGACCCTTTCATCGGAGGAACAAGCACGGCTGAAGAAGGCCGCCGATTGGGTCGAGGGCAGCGGCGTCGAAGGGCTCGTTCTGGGCATCGACCACCTCGCCACGCGGGTTTTGATGGGTGATCGCGAACACGCCTTATTGGAATTTTTGAGTCTCTCTCCTCACTATTTCTGGGGTGCCTACAATATTGGCGACCAGAACTCGTCGACCAACGTCACTCGAAACCCCAAGGTAACCGACGACAAGAACTCGCCTGCCAAAGTCTTTACGGCCAATAACGTTCCGGCCTACCTCAATTCAATCAAGAACTTGCCGATGCCCACCGAGGACTTTGTTCGGAATTTTGGGCGACGGATGCATCACATCGCACTTGAGGTGAAGGACGGTGACGACGGTAAGGGCGAGAAGAATGTTGATCGCGTGGTCGATCTGCTCCAGGAGCACGGTCAGAAATTTCTGGCTCACGTCGTGGGCGAATGCAAAGATACGCCCAACCTGAAGCAGATCTTCTCTAAACATTCTCCCTATTCGATTTTGATCACCGAGTACGTCGAACGCTGTCATCACTTCAAGGGATTCTTCACGAAAGACAATGTCGCTGCCCTCACCCAGGCCGCGGGCAAAGACGAGCAGTTTGTCCATGGGCATCACGGCACGTATGATTGATCTGCTCAGGCTGTCTTTGCCTGCAGTGTATGCGCCGGGGGAGCGCTGAGCGTCTCCCCATTGGGCGCGAGGATGACGGAGCCGGCCGCCTCGCGAATGCTCAAGGCAGCACGGTTTTCGAGGAGAAATCTTTTTTCTAGATTCATCACTGTGAGTGCCCTTTCTAGTTGATCCGGCAAACACAAGGCGGCCACCTCATTGACCGCCGCCCTCCGTTAGAAGGCCGGGAAGGACCCAGACATGGCCTTGGTGTCACTCTTCCTCCTTATCAATCGATACACAGAGTTAGGAGAAAGAAAGTTGGCATCCTGGGTCGAGAGCATTGGCATTGTTGCGGTGAAGGACGCCAAGAATGCCAAGGTGGCCACGCGGGGAATGGCAGTCATCTGGCCTCCTGGGGAAGAGACCAAGCCCACTTCCCGTCCGGCTGCTGGATGCTCGTGACGCCAGCCTCCCGGTTGACTCGGTTTAGGGTCCTTTCCGAGATTCCGGATTCCTGCGCGTCTTCAACGACTTCGTTTGCCGGTTGAGGTTCGTCTATGAGAACCCTGAAAAGCCACATACCGACCGTTTCGCGACGAGAACCCCCCCGCGCGCTCGCTTCCCGATACGAGCTAGAAAACGGAAGCCTATTGGAATCGTCTACCCTCAAATCGTTCCTGACGACCAGTTCAAAGCATGTTCCATGACTCCAAAGTGATCGGGTATGATCGTTCGCAGTACTCAAACGGTCGCATATGGCGAAAACATTCCTCGGAGAACGCTCTGATCTGGCGAACTGGTCGAGAAATTGCGTAGGACCACTCAGTGAAAAAACTTCCCAAGCAGAGTGGGGCCCGCACGGTTCTAGGGTTGTTCATATTACTGGCGCTGTTGCTACCCTTTTGGTTCTTTCGCATCGTTTCAAGCGGGGCTGAAGCCCAGCACCCGATCACCGACCAGTTCTCGTTCTACTATCCGATGTATCTTTGGAACTACACGCAATGGGCGAACGGTTCTTTTCCTCTTTGGAACCCGTATCAGCTTTGCGGCATTCCCACTTTGGCCAATCTTCAGTCGGGTTTACTCTATCCGCCGCACTTGCTCTATCTCGTACTTCCAACTCATCTCGCGATGGCGTTGTCAAGCTTTATGCACTTGGCCTTCGCCGGAATCTCCACGATGATCCTTGCGCGGCGTATGCGACTCGCCATGCCGGCCGCGATATTGGCCGCCGTACTCTTTTGCATGCGTGGGGGACAGCCCGGAAACATTTTGAATTCGAGCATGCAGGAGAGCGGCGCTTGGCTAGCCGTAGGGCTCTGGGCCGTTTTTGAAGTCGCGCAAGGTCGACGCGACCTAGGGGTCATACTACTCGCGTTGGCTACCGGGATGAGCTTGCTGGCAGGCTTTCCGCAGCTGACTGTCTACTCCGCCTACGCGTGGGGTTTTATGCTGCTCGCTCTGATAGTTCAAGCGCGGACTTCCCTTAGACAGTGGCCCCCTGCCCTGCTCGGCGGGCTTGCTGGCATTGCACTGGGCTGCCTACTGGCTGCTGTGCAAATTTTGCCGGCACTTGAGTTGGTTGCAATCGGGGGACGCGAACGTGGCGTCCTGTCTCTTTCGATGATGTTCCCCTTCGGGTTTGTTGAAGGCGATCTATTTCGCGCGTTCACTTTGGCCCATTTGTCCCGTCCATCGATGCCCGGGGTCTGGCTCGATTTTGGAATCGTCGGCCTCCTGCTCCTGCCCATCGCCTTCCTCCGAAAACCCTATCGCGGGCTGGCTCTAGGTTTTTTAGCGCTCGGAACGTTGAGCCTGACCTTTGCCCTCGGACCCGCCACCCCGTTCTTCGACTTCTACTTAAAACTTCCAGAAGTCGGAAACTTTCGCATTCCAGGGCGTGCGCTTCTCATCACTGATATCTGCTTTGCGATGCTCGCGGGAATTGGGCTCGATGGGCTGCTGCGCACCGGCTTAACCATGCGTCGCATGAGGCTGATCCCAGCCATTGCGATGACCCTTCCTATTTTGGCAATCATTGAAATCTTTGTGGCAGCACCGAACCACTTCCCATTGCCTTACGATCGGACGACCCGACTGCTCGAGCGCTATCACGACGAAGATCAGATGCTCGCCTCACTCACGGGGCAACCAGACCGAATCTGGCCATGGTTCATGCAGAGCACTTACTACATCTCCCAAAAACTGCCTGGTGTGCTCGGTGTTCGGTCTATTGCTGACCGCGAAATCATGACGCTCAGGCGCCAGAGTGAATATTTCTCCTACCTCTATTGGGGCGAAACGGCGCCCTACATCCAGAGTTCTCTCGGGCATCAGCCAACGGTTTTCTACGGCCATACCAGCATTCTGGATCCCTCCATTTCCGGAGAGGGGCTCTTGAAACGCAGTCG
>JAQWNI010000164.1 GCA_029268645.1 Myxococcota bacterium | reverse complement strand
CGGCTTCACCCCCCCCCAACTATTCACCGAACAATATGCCCCTCGGGAAATCTGGTCGCAGCTGGGGTCCTCACGAGGTATTTCCGGCCTAGTGAGCTCCCCACTGAGCCCCACCCCAATACCTCGGCTTTATTTGGGCGTGCACACGACCTCACCCGACCGCCTTTAACGCACCAGAACAATTGCTGTCCCGCTTTGTTGCGGATGACGGTCAACTTCTGTGCCGAGGCGCCAACCGACCGATCATTCTGGAATTTTTTTGGCATTCGGGGCTGGAAAAGCTTCCCACTGCCATGGAAGTGGGTTATAAGAGCCTTCGAGTGGGTGATAGTGGTTCTAAGTGGGGAACGGTGGGAAACCGAATCAAAAGCCAAATCAGACACCAACCCGATCAATCGGGTTCCCGGATCGTCAATGCGATTCGGACTCAGACCCTCAAACGACCGGATGAACAAAACGGAGAGCAATCCAGGCAATGTTCCGCGGTCGATTCGAACACTCGATGGACGCAAAGGGCCGATTAAGCGTGCCTTCCGGATTTAGAATGGAACTACAGAGGCGTAGTGAAAAGGCACCGGTCTTGACCAACCACGGAGACCATCTCGCATTGTATCCCGCCGACGTCTGGGAGCAGAAAGAGCAAGACCTGCTCGACTTTTCTGACATGCAGCCGGATGTCCAAGATTTTCAGCGCTACGTGGTGGCCGATGCCAACGATGCGCCGCTGGACGGCCAAGGCCGGATCCTGGTACCCGCCCTGCTCCGAAATGAAGCAGGACTGGGCAGCAAAGTTCTACTCGCTGGAGTGCTCCAGAAGATTGAGATCTGGGACCCCGAGCGATTCGAAGAAAAGAAGCGTTTGACGCTTCGGCGCCTCGACGAGATCCAGAAGTCAGTGGACGGCCATCGCGGCCCGCGCGGCGCATAGATTTTTTTGGGGGGAGCTGGAGGAATACCTCCAGCAGAGAGGTTGGGGTGTCCTCGAGACGCCATTGAAACGGGAACGTGCGACTGGGGGGTACGCGTTCCTGTTAGGTGTCTCGAGGCGCCCCAACCACTTCCGGCCTGGCCGCATATGCCCGAGCGCGCGGGGTCGCACCGCGGAGCGCCGTGAGCTCGTGAGTTCCAATTTTCAACACCGACCCGTCCTCTTAGAGGAATCGATCGCGCAACTGGCCTTGAGGCCAGGGGCCGTGGTCGTCGATGGCACCCTCGGCGGCGGCGGACACGCCCGCGCAATCTTGGAGCAGACTGGACCGGATGGAATCTTGCTGGGGCTTGACCACGACCCAGAGGCCCTCGAAGCAGCGCGGCTCCAGCTCGCGGCATTCGGCCCGAGCCTACGAACCGTACAGTGCTCCTTCGCACGTCTCGAAGAAGCAGTCCAAGAAGCAGGTTTCGAGGCGGTCGATGGGGTCTTACTCGATTTGGGCGTTTCCTCCCATCAACTGGACACCCCGGACCGAGGCTTTCGATTTGCCACTGACACGCCTCCCGAACAAACGCCCCTCGATATGCGAATGGATCGAACTCAAGGCGACACTGCGGCTGACCTGCTCGCCCGGGCCAGCGCCGAGACCCTCGAAAGCTGGCTCCGCGAGTATGGAGAACTCCCAGGCGCCCGACGGCTGGCCCGCGCGATTACGGAAGAACGCCGGCGCGAACCGCTTCGAACGACAGCGGACCTCCTCCGCGTGATCGATTCGTCTCGAGTGGGCCGAGGTCGCCGTCATAATCCCGCCACCCTGGTCTTTCAGGCGCTTCGAATCGCGGTCAACGATGAACTCGGCGCCTTGGAAACCGGATTGGAAGCAGGCATCCGTGTTCTTCGCCCGGGCGGGCGGCTTGTGGTCATCGCTTACCACTCCCTCGAAGACCGGCTGGTCAAGCGATGCTTTCGAGCGGAAGCCCGCGGCTGCATCTGTCCGCCGCGTCAACCAATGTGTACCTGCGGGCGGACTCCTCGACTCCATCCACTGACCCGGAAGCCCATGAGACCCACAGAGGCCGAGGTCAGCCAAAACCCCCGTGCTCGCTCCGCACGGTTGCGCACCGCCGAACGCATCGAGGAGGCCGCTTAATGGGAAAAGCCCTGCTCCGATCGGCGCGACGCCCGATTCAAAACTCGCGCAAAACCCCGAAACGCTCGTCCCGAAGCAGGTCCCCTTCCACGAGACTGGGCCTGATCGGTCGAGATCTAGCCGAACGGGCGCCGCGCATCTCCGCGAGACGTTTGCTTCCCGTCCTGATCGCCTCACTCGTGGTCGCCCTCGGGCTCGCAGCACTCCGCCTTGAGGTTCTGCGCCTTCGTTATGCATTGGGCGATGCGGCCCTGACGGAACAGAGGCTGGTTGAAGAGGAACGCGACCTGATCGCCCAGCATCGACGACTCCGGGATCCCGTCCGATTGGCCCGGGAGGCCCAAACCCTCGGTTTCGTGCGGCCAGAAACTCTGATCGTGCTCCCGATACCCGCAGCTCCGCCCCTCAATCCCACTGCCTTGGCAGCAGCCTCCTTCCTCGATCTCGGAAGCCGAGAACAACCGTGAGGAGTCAAGCCACCGGGTCAGCGGCCACGCGGGTGACAGCCATTCGGCTTGTGCTCCTTCTGGTTCTCGGCGTTCTTGCGGCTCGCGCCGGACAACTCTCGACCGTCAATCCCGACGCCGTCGATCAAGGGAATCGCCAGATTCACACGCGAATCAAGATTCCGGGCGCACGCGGCCTGATCGTAGACCGGGCTCATCGCGCCCTCGCGATCAGCGTCGATGCGCCCTCGGTCTATGCTTTTCCTCAACTGGTTAAAAACCCCCCGAAAGCCGCCCAAGCTCTCGGTGAAATCTTGTCAATCGATCCGGCCTCTCTTGAGAAACGCATCGCGTCGCGCAGCCGCTTCACCTACCTCGGGCGCTGGGTCGAGCCGGAGCAAGCCGAAGCGATCCGTGCCTTGGACCTTCCAGGCATTGGCATCGAGTACGAGCCCCGCCGCACCTATCCCACCGGATCCATGGCCGGTCCGATTGTTGGATTCGCCGACATCGACGGCAAGGGGGTGCGTGGCGTCGAGCAGATGATGGACCGTTGGCTCTCGGCTGAACCGCGCACTGTGGCCGTCGAACGTGACGCCAGAGGCCGAGTGCTCTCAAGTGACTCCGTCGACCCGCGCAAAACCGCGGGCGGAGACATTGCCCTGACGATTGACGCCGGACTCCAAGCACACGCCGAGGCGTTGCTCGCTGAGGCTGTCGTCGAATCTCAAGCGCTCGGTGGCGTCGTCGTCTGCATCGAGCCGGCGACCGGCGATATTCTTTCGCTGGCTGAGGCGCCTGGGTTTGACCCCAATCACTTTCGAAACGTCCCCTACCCCGAAACCCGAAGCCGAGCCTTTGTGGACGCCATGGAGCCTGGCTCAACATTCAAAGCCTTCCTCGTCGCGGCCGCCCTGGAAGCGGAGGTCATTCAACCCGATACGGCAATCGACACCGGCGAAGGGTGGGTCCGCGTTCCGGGCAAGACCATTCGGGATCACCACCCCTACGGGGTCATCGATCCGGCTGGGGTGCTCCGCTTCTCAAGCAATGTCGGAGCTGTCTGGATCGCCCAACGCCTAGGGGCCTCAGCCCAACATGCATCCCTGCTGCGCTTTGGCTTCTCACGTAACACGGGCAGTGGATTCCCTCAGGAGTCCAACGGGATTCTCAGAGATTGGCGAGCCTGGAAACCGGTCGATCAAGCTACGGTGGCTTTCGGGCAGGGGCTGAATGTCACGCCGATCCAGCTCGCAATGGCGGTCGCTGCCCTGGGCAACGACGGTGTCAGAATGCAACCCCGGCTCGTCGCCGCCCAGCGCGCGCCCCGAGGTGACTGGGAAATCCAACCAATTCGGGAGGCCGGGCGCGCCATCCGACCCGAAACCAGTCGCACTCTTCTCAAAATGATGGAAAGTGTTGTCTCTTCGGAAGGAACGGGAAGGCATGCAGCTCTCGCCGGGGTGCGAGTCGCCGGCAAGACGGGAACTGCGCAGGTCCTCGATCAAAAAACTGGCGCCTACTCTCAGAATCGTTATATCGCCTGGTTCGCGGGACTGGCCCCGGCCGAAAACCCCCGTATCGCCATCGTCGTCGCCCTCGATCAACCGATGGGCAAGCATCACACCGGCGGAGCCGTCGCCGCGCCTCTGTTCGCAAAGGTGGCCACGGCGCAACTTGCCCATCAAGGAATCGTGACGAAACCTGAACCGATTCCAGCCATCAAGGTTCCAACCTGGGTAGCTGTGCAAGAGAAAATCGATGCTCGGAAACAAGCCGAGAAGGAAGCCAACCTGGCCCGATCACGCCGAACCGCAAATCAACCCCTTCAACTCGCTCGGGGCGAGAGCGCACCCCGCGCTCTCCCCGCCCGTCGCCGCGTCCAAGCCCCAACACCTGCCCGAACCGCTTCACTCCCGGCCGTCGCCGCACCGCCCCCGACACGCCGTCGCCTCGATCCCACCGTGAACACCTCCGCCACATCCCCGGTTCAATTTGCAACCGTGCTGGTCCCCGACTTCCGAGGCCAGAACCTGAAAGACGCACGAAAAATCGCCGGCCAAGAATCGCTACAGGTGCACATTCACGGATCAGGAAACGGCCGGGTAGTTGGCCAAGCCCCAGCGGCCGGCACGATCGTCGGCGGCGACGATCGTGTCGTGATCCTGAGCTTCTCCATCCACCAAGAGGAGGGCTAACGTGAGACTCTCCGAACTCCTGGATGGGCTTCCCGGCGCCCTCGGTCCCTCCAAGACTGCACGACTCAATCTCCGACTGGATCCGATTATTCGCGGAATTGGATATGACTCCCGGAAAACTTCACCTGGGGATCTCTTCGTCGCTCTCCGCGGAGCGGTCAGCGATGGACACGACTACATCGAACGGGCAGTGAACGCCGGCGCGGTCGCCATCCTCGTGGAGGAGCCCTTACCGCCCGAACGACTCGGCAACGCCGTCTCCGTTGTAGTCTCGGATACCCGTCAGACCTTGGCCTCGCTGGCGCAGATTTTCTTCGGCCAACCGGCTGAGGCCCTGTCCTTGGTCGGAATTACGGGCACGAACGGAAAAACCAGTACTTCCTATTTGGTCGAGTCCATCCTCAATGCGGCTCGGCGCCGAACCGCTCTGATTGGAACCGTTGAAATTCGCTACGCGGGCGCTCGTATTCCTGCCGTCAACACGACACCCGAGAGTTTGGATCTCCAGCGCACGCTGCGGGACATGTGTACGGAAAATATTGAAGATGTGGTGATGGAGGTCTCCTCCCATGGACTCGAACTCGGCCGAGTCAGCGGATGTCGTTTTGACGTCGCAGCATTTACGAACCTCACACAAGATCACCTCGACTTCCACGGCAACATGGAGGCCTACCGAAATTCGAAGGCCCGCCTTTTCGAAGAATTCTTGACCCCCCGAGGCACGGCGGTGGTCAATATCGATGATCCTGCGTCGTCGGCCATGCTCGACGCCGCAAGGGCTTCCCATGCACGCTTCATTCGCTGCGCCCGTCAACAAAGCAATTCAGCAGATGTCTGGCTGGAGGATGCCTCGGTTCGGATTGAAGGAACGCGTGCTCGAGTCCACCTCGACAAACGAACCCTCGATCTTGAGATCCCTCTGCTCGGCGACTTCAACCTCGAAAACGTTTTAATCGCCTGCGGGATCGGGCTCGCACTCGGAATCACTCCAGAGACCATTGCCCGAGGGATCCAAGCCTGCCCCCAAGTTCCAGGACGCATGGAAGTCATTCGGGGAACGTGGAAGGATTCCCCAACGGTCCTCGTCGATTACGCCCATACGCCCGACGCCATTGAAAAACTGCTCACCGCAGTGCGCCCACTCAGCCGCGGAAGAATATTGACCGTTTTTGGCTGCGGAGGTGACCGGGATCGCGCCAAGCGGCCCCTCATGGCAGAGGCGGTGGCCCGACAAACCGATCTCGCGATCGCGACCAGTGACAATCCGCGCCGGGAAGACCCGGAGCAAATTCTCCGGGACGTTGAGAAAGGCCTCGGAGCGCTGAAGCGATCTCAACCAAAGGCCCTCCCAACGCGAGGCGCATACACGACACTGATCGATCGCCGAGAAGCCATCCAGTGTGCGATCCAACAAGCCCAGCCGGAGGACACGGTGGTCATCGCGGGCAAGGAACACGAGGACTATCAAATCATCGGGACCCGGAAGCTGCCCTTCGACGATCGACAGGAAGCAAGCCGGGCTCTGGATCGCGGAGCCCAAAATTGAGCGCCCCCTTCCGATTCGCAGAGGCGCTGGCCTGGACTCACGGGCAGCCCATCGCGGGCTCGGAACAGGCCCTATTCGACGGTGTTTCTATTGACACCCGAACGGTCCGCTCAGGACAGCTTTTCGTCGCCATTCGGGGCGAAAAGCATGACGCTCATTCTTTCCTCGACCAAGCCATCGAGGCTGGCGCGAGCGGTTTAATGGTGGAGCGCAGGGCGGCCTCGGCACAAACCCTTCCCGATGGCCTCCCCATCCTCAGCGTTGAGGATACGACGGTGGGCCTCGGCGACCTTGCAAGGGGCCATCGAGAATTGTTCAGGGGAACAGTGATCGCGATTACCGGAAGTAATGGGAAAACCACAACTAAGGAAATGTGTCACGCCATCATGGACGTGAAGGCACCTTGTCTGAAGACTCAAGGCAACCTCAACAACGAGTTCGGATTGCCGCTGACTCTGCTTTCCCGACGGACAGAGGACGTCGCCGCTGTCGTCGAACTCGGCATGAACCACCGGGGTGAAATTGCTCGTTTGACAAAAATCGCACGGCCCGACATCGGGATTTTGACCAATATCGGCACCGCCCACATCGGTTTTCTCGGAAACCAGGAAAACATCGCTCTAGAAAAGAGTGACCTCATCGCGGGCCTCGGAGCAGACGGCATTGCGGTCCTGAATGCGGATGACCCCCGTATCGAAGAGCAGGCCTCACGGGCTCCAGGACGGATTCTCCGCTTCGGTCTTGCAAAACATGCGGACGTACGCGCTGAAGACGTCCGATTTGATGGCGCGGGGGCCTTTCAGTTCAAGCTGTCAACGCCCTCGGGAACTCGAGAGGTCCAGATTGCGGGCTTGGCCGACAACACGGCCATCAATGCCTTAGCGGCCTCCGCGGGTGCTCTCGCAGCGGGCGCCGACCTTGATCAAATCGAGGCAGGACTTAGCCGCTTCAACCCGGTCCCCGGACGCATGGTTTCTCGAAAACTCGCTTCAGGGGCCCGGGTGATCGATGACACCTATAACGCCAATCCCCAGTCTATCCGGGCGGCGCTCGAAAGTTTGGTTCGTCTAAAAGGGACCGGGCGGGCCTTCGCCATCTTGGGTGACATGGGTGAGCTTGGTGAGGAAGAAGGCACAGCCCATCAAGGCATTGGACGCCTCGCAGCCGAACTCGCAGTCGATCGACTGATCACTCTGGGATCAAACGCCGCGAGGGTGACAGCGGCCGCCCGGGAGGCAGGCCTGCCGGGCGAGCATTGCCTTGTCGGCATCGATCCGGAGCAAATTGCCGAAACCGTCGGCCGTGATATCCGGAGCCACGATTGGATTCTCGTGAAAGGTTCCCGGGCGATGCGCATGGAGCGCGTGGTCGAGGCCTTGATCCGACGAGAGGAGACACACTGAAATGCTCTATCACCTCCTCTATCCATTGGCAGAAACCTTCGGCGGCTTCAACGTGGTTCGGTATATCACCTTCAGAACCGCGGCAGCGACCCTAACGGCGCTCTTCATTTCTTTCCTGATGGGCCCCTGGCTGATTCGAAAGCTATCCGACCTTCGGGTTGGGCAGCCGATCCGAAAAATCGGTCCCGACCATCAGGCCAAAGCGGGGACCCCCACCATGGGGGGGCTGCTCATCCTCCTCTCGCTGATCGTCTCCGTTCTACTTTGGGCCCAACTCGACAACCGCTTTGTCTGGATCGTCCTCGGCCTCACCACAGGCTATGGCGTTCTGGGGTTTCTCGACGACTACAAAAAAGTCACTCAGCAAAACAGCGATGGCATCTCTGCCCGCACTAAGCTCTTTTGGCAGACCCTGCTCGCTTTCGGAGTCGCCCTCGCCATCTATACAAGCCCGGCTTTCGATCAAGAATTGGCCGTGCCTTTCTTTAAGAATTTTACGCCAAAGATCGGATGGCTCTACGTCCCTCTGGCCACTTTCATCATCGTTGCCTTCAGCAACGGCGTCAATTTGACTGATGGCTTGGACGGCCTCGCGATCGGGCCGGTCATGATTGCGGCGGGGACCTTCATTGGCCTGTCTTATGCGGCCGGCCATATCCAAATCGCGGATTACCTCAGTATCAAATACGTGCCTGGAGCCGGTCAACTCGCCATTTTCTGTGGTGCCCTTGTCGGGGGTGGCTTGGGCTTCCTCTGGTTCAACGCATCTCCTGCTGATCTTTTCATGGGTGACGTCGGAGCCCTCGCACTGGGCGGCGCACTCGGCACGATCTCGGTCCTGATCCGCCAGGAAATCTTGTTGGCGGTCATCGGAGGAATTTTCGTCGCCGAAGCGGCCTCAGTCGTCATCCAAGTCGTCTGGTTCAAATTCACAGGACGCCGGGTCTTCTTGATGGCTCCCATTCATCATCATTTCGAAAAACTTGGCTGGGCAGAGCAGAAAATCGTCGTCCGGTTCTGGATCGTCTCGATCATTCTCGCCCTGGTCGCACTTTCCTCCCTCAAACTGCGCTGATTGGAACGCTTCTTCTCATGGATCTTTCCCACAAAAGCGTGCTCGTTCTGGGACTCGGCCTGAGCGGTCGAAGCGCCGCCACGTTTTGTGGAGAGCGGGGAGCCAATGTGACCGCTGCGGACGAGCGGCCCGCCCATCAAATCGACCAGTTTGAAGCTTTGCAGCAAGCTCTTGGGATTCGCGAGGTCC
>JAQWNI010000163.1 GCA_029268645.1 Myxococcota bacterium | reverse complement strand
GGCGGAACCGCCGACCGAGGGTTTTCGCGTGGCTTCTGTGCTGATTTTGGTCGATCCCGATCCCGCTGGGCTCGATTGGGTTCGGGATTCGGTAGGAAATCTTTTTGAAACGGTTCACGCCTTCCAACAAACCGGTCCAGCGATGACTCGTGTTCGCCAGTATCTGGTCAGAGGCGAATTCCCCGTGGTGTTGGTGGCGCCCAACGTCAAGGTCGACCGTTTGGGAGGGGTCACGAGTGTTGCCGATTTTGTGTCTCGGATGAAAGGCCAGTCGCCTCGGCTTCGTGCTCTGTGGTTGTGTGAGTCGGGACAGCCGTCACCGGCTTTTGTTGAAGTCTCCGATGGCTGCTTGATTCGACCCGATTCGAAGTGGCTGAGAGATCGCGAAGGCTCACAGCGCGGGGCGCTTGGAGATACCGACGTGGGACGCTTTCGGGATGATCTTTTGCGTCGACTCTCAGAAAAATCCGAGTCCGCTCGCGAGGAATAGGGCGCAGGGCACCGGTCTCGCGCCGATTTTCCGGTGATTGGTGCGCGGGGCGTCTGAGACGCCTCTGTTGCCCGTGGGGACATGGCTGCATCGAGGCTATGGCATCTTCGTCTCCTCGTGGCCCCCCTCGTCGTCTCTTTGAGGGAAAGAGCGCACCATCGAAATCGTGGCTCAATGATGGTCTCGGTTGGCCGAAAAGAGCAGGAGGGCGGGGAAGGCCGTGTTTCGGCAAGCGGGAAGCCCCACCGAGCGAGGCCAGAAAAACCACCCATCCGAAAGAGGCCACTCAAGATGATCGCTGCCTGTCCGAAATGTGCGTCCCGATATCGCGTCGATGAGTCTCGGGTGGGGCCCGAGGGGGCGCGTATTCGCTGCACACGCTGCGAGGTCATCTTTCGGATTCGAAGGCCCGATTCCATCGACTCCGTCTCGCATCCTGGGGTTGTGAATGCGTCGTTGCGAGATGACCCCCAAAATGGGCAATCCGACGGTTTTGTTTTGCTTGCCGGAGAGAGTCAAGTCGGTCGCGTCGCCGTCGATCCTTTGCTGACTCAACGCGGGTTTCGAGTGGTCCGAGTCCGGGACGGCGTGGAAGCAATCCTGAAGATTCAACGGGAGCGGCCTACGGTCGTCGTACTCGATCGCGAACTTCCCCGAATGAGTGGGTTGGAAGTCTGCGAACTCGTGAAGCGGAACGAGTCGCTTCGGGAAACACGAATTTTGATGGTCGGAGAGGGGCAAGGTCCGAATCAGTGTGTGGACCATGCTGAGTTTGGTCCCGACGTCTGCATTGCGGCCACGGAGTCCGTCGATGGGCTCTTGCGAGGGCTGGCCGAACTGGGCGTGCACGTAGCGATTCCATCGGTCGCCGCCTCCGGGTCGGATCCCGCGTCTTCAGTGCGCCGACCGGAGTCGCTGGGCGTGGGGTTGCGCCGGCCGTCGTCCGAGCCGCAGTCTTCCGTTTCGCAGCAGGTCAAGGCTCCGGCCGAATCGGAGGCGACCTCGAACGATGGCGATCCGATGTCCGCGGAGAGAGCCAAGGCTGAGCGATTGGCGCGTGTCGTCGTTTCGGACATCGTTCTCTATCAGGGTGATCGGTTCGAAATGGCCGTTCAGAACGGGAATTGGCTGGAAATGCTGGAGGCGGAGATCGAAGAGGGTCGAAAAATTTTTCGGCAACGGATCGACGAGCGGATTCGTGGGGAACGGGATTTTCTCATGGATGAGCTCAATCGGGTCGCGGGCGAGCGGGTGATCGCCTGACCCCTGTTTCATTCCAGGAGGAGGCCGGCGGGTTTCGGGCTACTCTCGCGGGGTGGTTTTCGGGCTTTCTCGGCAATTCTCTTTGAGCCGGACCGTCGTCCTGCTGCTGGCTCTTATCCTCGTATGGGGAGGGTGTGGCTACCGCTTGGCAGCGGCTGGCCCTGATACTGTCGCCGTCCGCGTCGAAACCCTTACGAACGATTCCATTGAGCCGGGCATTGGTCTCACTCTGGCCGCGGCCTTGCGTCGAGAAACCGAACGGACGACGGGGCTTCGACTCGTCGAAAAATCCAGTACACCGGCTTACACCGTCTCGGGTCGAGTCCGGAGTGTCGATACCTTTGGTCGGACCTTTACGCCGGGCATTCTCGCCATCGAGTACACGGTTACGATTCAACTGGATGTGATTCTGACAGGGCCGGGCCAAGAACGCTTCAGCGTCGACTCTTTTGCACAACGGGCTTCCGAAATTTACTTGGCCAGCGCGGACCTCCAGATCAGCCAAAAAAATCGAGAGGAGGCCCTACGGCGAGTTTCCATGCTCCTTGCGGATCGTCTTTTGGCGGAGATTCAACGAATCGTCGCCGCTCGTGTTGGCGATTTTGCACAGCCCCCTGAGCCGAGGCATCAAGGGGTGCTCGGGTGAAAGTCGACGAGCTCGAGAAAGAACTCAAGAAGGGGGTTCTGAGGCCCGCCTATCTGGTCACCGGTGAAGAGACCTTGCTCCGTGACGAGGCTTTCTCGGCGATCCGGCGGTCCGTGCTGGACGGGAGCGCCGACGATTTCAACCTCGACAAACTTGCGGCGGATCAGGTGACGCCTGGCCGTTTGCAGGATGCGATTCGTGGGTTGCCCGTGATGTCGCAGCATCGTTTGGTGGTTTTGGCCGATCCCGACCGTAGGCGTGGAGCGAGTGGGACGGACCTGCAGGAGGCGATTGCGGAGGCCGTTTCCGAGCTGGCCGAACAGCGCGAAACGATTTTTGTTGTGCTGGCCGCCAAAGCCGACCGTCGAACTCGTTGGGTCAAGGCCTTTTCCGACCCGGCCGCTCGAATCGAATGCGATGCGCCGACCCAGGCTCGATCTCTAGAGGCCTTCGTTCGACGAGAAGCGAAACGTCAGCGCGTCTCGATCGAGGATTCTGCGGTTTCCCTGCTGTGCGAGCGTATTGGGCCCCAGCTGATGGTGCTCCGCCAGGAGATTGCGAAGCTCGCCTTGTGGGTCGGGGAGGGAGAGGCCGTGACCAATCAGCATGCTGCTGATTCGGTTGTCAGTATCGCAGATCAGCCCGTCTGGGATCTCACCGATGCGATTGCGACGGGCGATCCGGGACGGGCGGTCGCGGTTTTGGCTCGGGTTCGCGCCGCGGGCAGTGTCGATTTGGCGACACTGGGTGCCTTGGCGAGCCATTTCCGGAAACTGGCCCAGGCCAAAGCGGGCACCCTTTCAGCGGCTCCATTCGTCGTACGACGAGCCGAGGAGCAGGCTCGTCGCTACTCCGCGTATGGTTTGCGCCGCTGTCTGGAGAGGATTCACCATGCGGATACCGGCTTAAAGGGAAAAGGATCGTTGCCCGGCCCCATGGTGCTCGAGGACTTGGTGATCGATCTGACTCGTTGAGTCAGTTCCCGGTCTATTGGCTGAGGGCCTGCAGCGCTTTTGCGAGTCGTCCGACGCTTCGATCGGCTCGACGCCTCGGGATCACGCCGCGGGTGACGGCCCTTCGGATCGACCGCTCCGCCGTCGCGAATCGCTCCGTGGCTGCGGCCGTGTCTCCGGCATCGATGGCCTCACGGAAATGTTTGACGTGATTGCGCATTCCGCTGCGGATGTGTTGGTTGCGCTTGCGCCGTCGCTCGGATTGGCGAATGCGCTTCAGCGCCGACTTGTGATTGGCCACTAAGAATTTTCTCCGATGATGATCGCTTCGCCGCTCCGGGCGTTTGCGGGCGCCGGATACTAGTCGCACCGGCGGGCCGTGTCGATGCTCGCGGCCCGTTGCTGCTCGCCGAGGCATTCCCCCCTGCGGGGATCGGCAGATTTTAGACGTTTAGGCGTCCCGCCGATAGGGGTCGTGGGCCTCGGTTGGCCCCAACAGAGGGAGAGTTTGAATGCGTTTCCGGGGAAGGCTCGTGGTCCTGATCGGGTTCCTGGGATTCAGTGTACCCGCATGGGGATCGGCTATCGCGGGCCAATCCGCCGAAAATTTGCTCACCCGGGAAACGGCTGCGGTTTCCGCCCAGGAGAAAATTGAGCAGGCCTGGTTTGCTCCGGGCGGCTCCGGGGCTGAGCGGGTTCGTCGGACTCGACGTCTTGGGTTGGAGGCTGGACAGGCGAATCTCGAGGGTCCGGCTCGAGCTCTCATCGCCTTGGAAGACCCGGATCAAAACCGGCTGCATGCCGAGTGGGCAGTGACCTTGGCGCCGGACCTTCCGCTCGCACACGCCGCATTGGCTCAGGTGCTGTTCGCTGAAGGTGAGTATCGCGAGGCGTTGATCCGCACGTTGGGCGGCGCGCAAGCCATCCCGCGTCACGTGGAATCACGTCTGTGGCTCGGGGGAACTTTGTTCTCGGTGGCTTCCGCTGCGCTCATCCTGGGGGCGCTGGTTTTTATTCTATTTTCGGGTTTGATCGGATTCTCCCGTGCGGCCCATGACCTCGGTGACCTCCTCTCAAGAAGGACCCCCGGTTTTGCTCGGGTGGCGCTTTTGCTGGCCTTGGTGGGGCTTCCAGTGGCTCTCGGAGAAGGTCTGGCTGGCCTGCTGTTGGGGGGCGTCGGAATTGGCGTCCTCTACGGCGGGCCTCGTGACCGACTCGTCCTGGGGCTCGCCATCGGGCTCCTGGTGCTTGGTTTTTTTCCGATTCTGCGGATGGCGGGGGCGACCGTGGAGGCGCTGGATGCCGACCCCGTGGTCCACGCCGGTTTAGCAGTGACACGAAATGCCGAGACCGCGGCGCAAGTCGACGCGTTGCAGGAAGCCGAGAGGCAGGGCGATTCGCTGGCGGCGAGACTGCTGGCCTTCCGCGCGATGCGCCACGGTCAAGTTGAGGAGGCCACGGACCGCTTCGAAGCGATTCTGGCGGCCGACTCGGGGGATCCCTTCGTTCTGATGACTCTCGGCAACATGGCTTTTCGAGCTGGCAGGACGGCCGAAGCCATCGCTTTTTATGACCGGGCACGGGCTCTCGATGAATCCCCCTTGGTCCTCTTTGATCTCGCCCAAGCCTATGCGCGAGACTTTCACATGGCGGAGTTTGAACGGACGCTCGGTCGGGCCCAAGTGCTTGATCCTGAGGCGGTCGAGGAACTCTCAGCTTTTGGGGACGCGGACTTCGTTGTTCAAGCCCCCTTTCCTCTGGAGCCGCTTCGCCAGCGGATGTTTGAGGGAGCCACTGGAGAGGCTCTTGCTCAGAGCGTGCGGCGCTGGTTTGCCCCTGGTTGGCTGGGTGATTCAGCAAGGCATCTGGCGGGAGGACTCTTCCTAGTCTTCTTTGTGGGGATGTTGCTGGCCGGATGGTTTCAGCAAGCCGGGCGTTGTTCGCGCTGTGGGATCCGAATTTGCGCTCGATGTGACGACAGCATCTGGTCATCTCATGTCTGCGATGGATGTCATCAACTCTTCAGTCGTCCGCAAGGAACCGATCCCCAGTTGCGTGTGCAGCGATTGGGTCGTCTGCGAGAGCGAGAACAACGCATCGGTCGACTCCATGCATTTCTTCGTTGGGGGGTGCCCGGCGTGGCGGGTTTTTTGGGAAAGCGCCCCGATCTCGCTCTGATTTCAATTGTGTTTTTCTGGGCGACCTTGGCCCTCACCGCGTTCTCGGCGGGTGTCCTACCAGACCCATTGGCGATTGGTTTAATTGGGACGTTCGGATTGATGATGCTCGCGGTCCTGATGGGGGCGGGGTATTTGCTGACGACTTGGCGAGGGGCATCGTCGAGGGAGCATCCATAATGTCGAAAGTCGCCCTTCATGGAAATCTCAAAGATTTCGGGATCGCAGACGTCTTTCAGCTGATTGGCCAGCAGCGCAAGACCGGATTGCTCGAAATCGAGGGAGACCCGGACTCGGTGGTCTTGGCCTTTGACGGGGGGAGCGTGGTTTGGGCCTCGCCGGCCTCGGATTGGCCTCTTTTGCCGTTGGCCGAGGCTTTGGTGCGTTGTGGATGGTTACCACAGACTCGTTTGGAGGCTGTTCTGGTAGACAGCCGCCGGTCGGCGCGATCGCTATCGACGCTGCTGGTTGAGCACGGGGATGTTTCGGTTTCTCAGGTCGAGGAGGTGGCGGATCTGCTCACCCGAGAGACGATTTTCAACGTGATGCGCTGGAATTGCGGAGTTTTCCATTTTACCGCGCAGCCCGTAGACCATCAGAAAAGCTCCGAGAAGCTATTGAGTGCTGAGCAAATCCTTATGGAAGGGCTGCGTTGGGTGGACGAATGGCCCACGTTTTGCGAGTCCGTTCCTCGGGAAGAAATTGTGTTCCGACGGGTTTTAACGGCTGAGATGCCCGACTCGAGCCCGGCCAGTGAGGATCGCTCGCAGCCCGCTTCGTGGCTGCGTATCCTCGCGCACGTGAATGGTCGTTCGTCAGCCCGGCGAATTATTGATCTTTCTCGTTTGGGGACTTTCGAGGGCACTCGGATCCTGGCTGAACTTCGGTCTGCGGCGGTCATCGAGCCTGTTTCGGGTTTGCCGGGTTCGGTCTCTCGGGAGAGACTCCGAGCTGTAGCGGCGCCTTTTGCGGAGGCCGCTCGCTACACGATGCTCTCCGTCTTGGCCCTGGCTCTTCTCGCTGGGGTGGCCGGGGTGGCGCTCCAAAAGACGGCTCTCTGGGCTCCGCCCCGCCAGGGCTATATTCGGCCCGCGCCGCTGGAGGTTGTTGCGGCGCGTTTTCGAAGCCGGCGTTTGCACAATGCGATCGAGGCTTCTCACTACGTGACGGGTCAATTTCCTGGGGATCTGGCCGATCCCACTGCCTGGAAAGCGGTCCGGCGACTTGCGTTGACGCCGCAGGACGCGGGCGACTATTATTATCATCGAAAGAACGATGGTGTGATCTTGCTCGCCCCTGAGCGTTGAGGCACTCATCGCCGGAGTCAATCCTGGGCGAAGCAGCGACAAGTATTCGACACATCCTGACATTCGATGACAATCTGACAGCCGCTGAGCTGTATGGCGACGGTGAGCGGAACCTCCGAATCGTCTCCCGTGAACTCGGGGTGGAGGCGCACGCTCGAGGCAATGAGGTGCGGATTTCGGGCCCTGAAGCCTCGGTCGAAATTGCTCGCAACGTACTTGAACAACTCTACGGGGTGATTCAGTCGGGAAGGCGTGTGCATCAGCGCGACGTCCGATCTGCGGTGTCGATGGTCAACCAGCAGCCCGATGTCAAACTCGACGATGTGTACGAAGACGTGTTGAGTCATGTAGGCGCTCGACGAATGATCCGCGCCAAAAATCTCTCTCAACGCAGCTATATCGAACTGATTCGTCAGCATGATGTGGCCATCGCAGTGGGGCCGGCGGGTACCGGAAAAACCTATCTCGCGATGGCCATGGCGATTGCGGCCTTGAACCGGAAAGAGGTGACCCGGGTCATCCTGACCCGCCCGGCGGTCGAAGCCGGCGAGAGGTTGGGTTTTCTTCCTGGAGATTTGACGGACAAGGTCGATCCCTACATGCGTCCTCTTTACGATGCATTGCATGACATGATGGATTTTGAGCGAGTTCAACGACTGACCGAGCGAGGGGTCATTGAAGTAGCTCCGCTCGCTTTTATGCGGGGGCGTACCTTAAATGATGCCTTCGTGATCCTCGACGAAGCTCAAAATACGACCGGAGAGCAGATGAAGATGTTTCTGACGCGTCTTGGGTTTGGGTCGAAAGCTGTCATAACGGGGGACGTGACGCAGGTCGATTTGCCAGCGGCGACAGAGAGTGGCCTGATTGAAGCACAGCGGGTATTGACCGGTGTCGAGGGGATTGGGGTCATGCGATTTTCTCGCAGAGACGTCGTGCGCCATCCCTTGGTTCAATCAATTATCGAGGCTTATGAGTCCAGGGGGGCTGGTTCCAGAAATCGCCAAGCTGGAACGCGCGACGAGGATTCGCACGGGGCCTGATGCCGATTCGAATCAGCGGCCCACCGGCGGGCATTCGGGGCGCTCGAGTCGATCTTCCCCGCCTGCGTCGTCGGGGCCGACAGATCCTATCCGCCTTGAGGCAGGGTCGGTCCGAGTTGTCGATTGCCCTGATTGATGATGCTGAGATGAAGGCGCTCAATCGTACGTGGCGAGGCCGGGACCGCTCGACCGACGTTCTCTCCTTCTCCATGCTGGAAGGCGAGGGCGGGGTACATCGAGGCGTTCTGCTGGGGGACGTCGTGATCAGCGTCGAGACCGCTGCGGCGCAAGCTGCGGCTCGTCACCGCAGCCTAGACGACGAGGTCCTCCGACTTCTGCTTCATGGGGTTCTTCACGTCCTCGGGCATGACCACGAAGACGAGGCCGAAGCCCGGGAGATGGAGAGGGAGCGTCGCCGGGTGTGGAAGTGTCTGGATGCCTAGTGGGGTGGCGGCGACGGCGAAAGAGGCGGGGCCGATT
>JAQWNI010000162.1 GCA_029268645.1 Myxococcota bacterium | reverse complement strand
CGCTGTAGAGGTAATAGGCCTGGTGATAAAGAAGGGCTCGCACCGCAAAGCCCAATCCGTTTCGTTCTCGAAAAAGCCGAAATAAATCCGCGTTCACGAAGAGGGCTAAACCGAATAACAACACCGCTGAAAAAAGAAACGCCGGTCGAAATACAGCCAACACTAAGCTCAGCGCCAGCAAACCCGCCACCAACGCCTTGAAACGCTCGCCAGGGCCGACATTCAGATCGGTAAAGGCGCCGGGGTAGCGATGTATCAAGCGGGCCCACGGCAAGGCTCTTCTCATCACATCCGTACGAATCACTTCGCCCACGGACCAAGCCTTGAGGTGCGTACCCTGCATGCTGGGCCAGCGCAGAATCTGGCCGCCCGCCTCCCTTAGCCGGCGCCCGAGGTCAATATCTTCGATGCTGGGCAGGGGGTAGCGATCCGCGTCGAAGCCACCGGCTGCACAAAAGGCGTGTCGTCGAATAGCCCCCAAGCCCGTCCAGAAGGTTTGGGCTTGATTGGTCTCGCTTTGATGCACGTGATGATGTCGTAAATTCATATACTGACTGGAGAAGCTTTGATCCGGTGGCGCATCATCGTAGGCGCCGAAAACCGCAACCACCTCAGCGGTCTCAAAGGCCTTTAGGACCTGCGAAATCACATCTTCGTGAACGGCGACATCGGCGTCCACAAACAGAATCAATTCTGACCGAGCCGACGCAACTCCAATATTCCGTGCGTAAGCCGGCCCACTTCTCCGCCGACCGGTTTCGAGGACCCGGGCTCCCAATGAAGCCGCGTAGGTTGCGGATTCATCCCGAGAGCCATCATCAACGACGATGAGTTCATAAGAATGGCCCTCTAGGGCGCGCAGCAAAGCGGGCAAAGTCTGGGCAAGGAGCGCCCGGCCATCGAGGACCGGGAGCACAACCGAGACACTGGGTTTGTCTTCCGAGGCTTTAGGCATGAGCGACAGGCCTCGAAAAGACTTCGGGAAATCGGCCCTTCAGAAGCTTTCCGGGGTGCAAAGGCAAGGTCATCGGACGCAATGCGGCGCGTCACTCACCGATCGCACGCGCGTCGGCAATCCGATTATAAAGAGCTGCAAGAACCCAACCCGCACCGGCCCCAACTAAGGTCCCGTAGAAGAGACCCAGAATCGACCCCCCCCAGGTCACGCTATAGCCCGGAAGGTAGACCCCGAGGAGCCCGAGGTGGGGGCCAACGGGATAGCCACCGCGGATCACCAGCCAAATCGTGGCCATAAAAAGAATGGCTCCACCGAGAAGGCCGCAGACGACGGAAAGTGCTCGCGACCTTAACCGCACCATGGCGCGCTGGAGCATCATCTCTTCTATCTCAAAATTCTGATCTTCTTGGTTCACGATTCATCCGCCTCGTAGAGGTTCATCATTTGGCCAGCCTCGAAAGCCGCAAACGTTTTGCGCTCTTCGATCCGCATCACGAGATTGGTCAAGCTGGCCATCGACCACCCCAGCAGATAACCGGCCAGGGATCCTTCGATCAAGCCAACCAATGCACCGAACCACGACACCCCGTACCCCAGAAAATAATTTCCCAACAAAGAAATGTTGGGCATCGAGGTCTCCACACCGCGCAGCAGAAGAACGACAGCGGACAAAAAAAGCGTCACCCCAGCCATCATTCCCATCGCAGAGCCCAATGCGACGGGGTCGATCCGGGCATACAGTTCGCGAATTCGACGCTCGAGGGGCGCAATCTCGATTCGGCTGGGGACAAGACGGTCTCCACTCGTCGAGAGATTCTTTGAATCGCGCTCCTCGTGATAGTCCTCCTCAACGTTGACGTCCCAGATGTCATACTCACTGCCGACAATATTTCGAGCCGCGTAGACTCCTGTCATCATGGAGTGATCTTGATTGTTGTATCGGTGCTGTCCATTTCGACCGATCAGCTGAAGCCCTCCGATCTGGTCCAGCCAAGACCGGATTTCCGCCAAAGACTCTTGGTATGTACCATCGTAGACCGGATAGGCCTTAGGCATTCGGACCACTGACCCGCCCACAACCTTATCCGCCGAGGCAAGCCCCAGCGTCTCACACTCGCGGGTTCCCAGCGCAATCAGCTCGTCATCCGGCAAGCTCCAGAGCTCATCGCCCTCCTGAACGAAGTACTCAAGCCCCAAGGCGGTCTTCTGTTGATCCGGAACCATATCGGGGCTCCAGTTTTTGAAGTTTTGTACTCGGCCGACTTGGACTTCATCAGAGTGAATGTAGATCCAGTTGTCTTGAAAGAGGTCCGGCTCTTCTATGATGAGAGCGACGGTCAAAAAGTCACGATAGTTCAGTCGCTCGGCAGCACGGAGAACTGACTCGGGAGGAGCGGGATCGAGGCAACGCAACAGCGTGCGAACGGGCATCGAGGAAAGAACTTGATCGGTGCGAATCAGATACTCTGGCATTCCCGGCTGCTGGGCCACGACACCGGTGACTTGACCTCTCGCATGTTGAACAGAAATAACCTCGGTCTCCATCATGGTCTTCGAGCCAAACTCTGAGAGCATGTCTCTGCACCGCTCCCACATCTGGCCAGGCCCATGACGCGGGTATTCAAACTCCTCGATCAGGCTCGTGACCACTTCACCTTTACCGGTCGCGACAGACCCAATCAGCGCGTTTCGGACCGCCACAAGCAGATCAAGCTGCCTAATTCGCTGCGATGCCCAATCGGCGCTGATCTGACTGCAGGGCATGCCCCAGACCTTCTCGGTATAGGTCTTGAAGAAAATTTCGAACAGGCGACGACCAAAGCGGCTCACCACCCAATCCTCAAAACTCGCCACCCGAGGCGCCGGCGCAATCTGAGCCCGCAAAAAACTGAGGCCGATACGGACCGCTTCAACCGGCCCTAGGCCCAACAGGGCGTTGAGCGGCTTCAAGGGGTAATCGAAGAACTTTCCATCGTGATAAATCCGGGAGAGCCGAGGACGGGTCAGCATTTCATTGCCGAGAATCTCGCGCCAGATCTGGCGCACATAATCGACCTTGGTGAAGAAGCGATGCCCCCCGATATCGAACCGATAACCCTCGAACTCACAGGTTCGCGAGATGCCCCCCACCTGATCATCCTGTTCCAAAATCACGCTGCGGCGCCCGAGCTTGGACAGCTCATGGGCTGCCGTCAGGCCCGCGGGACCTGCACCAATGACTACAATTTCAGAATTCGAGTCCGCCACCAAGGATCACTTTCTAGGATGCTGCGCTCGGCCAGCGGGGATCGGCCGCCGCGGAGCGGGTCTTGATTGGATGCGCTTGAAATTTCATCGGCGAGTGCGCCCGCAAGATTGAACGGGAAACTCGCGAACTGACTTGAATTGATGGGGGTTTTGACTCTGCGAGGAGGGAAAAAGACCCAAACGGGTTGGCGAACTCGGCGAACTCTTTCCTCAGAGTCCGGATTCGACCGGCCAAGGGCGCACGCAGGACGCTGAGCCACAAGACAGACCGGATGAGCTAAACCTGACCGTCTGGAGCTGCAAAGGCTTTAAACCTGCTCCGCTGCGTAGTTTAACCCAAAAATATTTGCAGGTGACGGATAAACCCCCCGATTACTGGCCATTGGCCGGTTAAATTTGTACCCGAGGGGCCAATCCCGATCGATCGATAAGGAGAGAGGCCTCATGCAAGATCTGCGAGACCGAGTCGCGGTCGTCACCGGTGCGGCAAGTGGGATCGGGCGGGGGATGGCACGGGCCCTCGTGGAAGAGGGGGCGAAGGTGGTTCTCGCCGACGTCGAAGCCGCCCCCCTTGAGGAAACCGCTGCTGAGATGAGGGCGTCGGGCGGGGACGTGCAGCCCGTCTGCTGCGATGTATCGGATGCGGCGGCCATGGACCATCTACGCGATGAGACCCTCAATGCGTTCGGGGCTGTTCACGTGCTTTGCAACAATGCAGGGGTCGGCGGGGGCGGAACATTGCCGATCTGGGAACAGCCCGCCTCAGAATGGAACTGGGTGATGGGCGTCAATCTCGACGCCGTCATTCACGGGATCCAACGCTTCATGCCGCTGATGATCGAGCAAGGGGCGGGCGGTCACGTCGTCAACACCGCGTCGATCGCAGGTCTGATCTTAGGCGGGGGAATCTATGGCGTATCCAAGCACGCCGTCGTGGCTCTATCCGAAGCAATCTATCGAGATACCCTGTCGCGGGGCCTGCCCATTGGCGTTTCGGTGCTCTGTCCCGGCTGGGTCAACACCCGAATTCTTGAATCCGAACGCAACCGCCCAGAAAGCCCGCGCGACACACCGGAAGAACCCGATCTGCTGAACGCGGAAATCCGGAAAATGGTCGAAATGAGTATCCAGAACGGCATGGATCCCGATGCTGTTGGGCGCCGAGTGGTCTCCGCCATTCACCAAGAGCAGTTCTATATTTTGACGCATGATTGGACCGCGATGGTCGAGAACCGCATGCGGCCCATTCTTGAAGGACGGAACCCTGAAATGATGATGCCGCCCCTCGGAGGGGCGGACGAATCAACGACCTCCTAGAGCCCTCGCTCATAGGGAAGAAACGACAGCCACTGAGCACTCACCGAACAAGAGGAAACGAAAATCAGATGAAGACCGCCGCGCCGCGCCAGACCCAAGGCCGAGGAAGACTGTATGAAAGCGTCATGGATGCGATCGGCGACACGCCCTGTATTCGCATCAACAGCTTGGCACCGAAAGGGGTCAGGATTTATGTCAAAGCCGAATTCTTCAATCCGGCCGCATCTGTGAAGGACCGCCTCGCGGTCAGCATCATCGAAGAAGCCGAACGAAGTGGCGCTTTGGCCCCGGGCCAGACCGTGGTGGAGGCCACCAGCGGCAATACGGGAATCGGCCTTGCCATGGTGTGCGCCGCAACGGGGCACCCCCTGGTCGTCACGATGGCCGATAGCTTTTCGATCGAGCGACGAAAATTGATGCGCTTTCTCGGCGCACAAGTCGTGCTGACACCCCGCGCGGAGAAGGGCATGGGGATGTACAAAAAGGCCGTGGAGCTGGCCGAGGCCAACGGTTGG
>JAQWNI010000161.1 GCA_029268645.1 Myxococcota bacterium | reverse complement strand
CCGTAGCAGAGCCGGAGAGCCCTCGGCTAGGTGGTTTCAACTACTGGTGATGGAATGCCTTTTCTCCAGTCCCGAATCGGGCGAAGTCTACTGATCCTGGCTGGAATCGCCCTCATCGCCGGGGGGGCCGCAGGCTACTGGTTCTACGACCAGTTCTTGCGCGACCTGCCCGATTTGCGTGATATCGAAGACTACAGTCCGGCGTTGACGAGCATCGTCCTCGACCGCAACGGACGACCGATCGGAGAATTCTTCGAAGAGCAGCGACGACTGGTCCCGATCGGCGAAATACCGAGACACGTCCAGCTGGCTTTCGTAGCCGCTGAAGACAAGTCCTTCTTCGAGCATGAGGGCCTCGATTACAGCTCGATCGCCCGGGCCGCCCTCGCCAACCTACGCGGTGGAGGCATCCGGCAGGGCGCCTCCACGATCACCCAGCAAATGGTCAAGAGTCTCCTGCTGACGCCGGAACGCACTTTTCGGCGCAAGATCCGCGAAATGATTCTGGCCCGCCGAATCGAGGAACACTTCACAAAAGACGAAATCCTCTACCTCTATGTCAATCAGATTTACTTCGGCCATGGAGCCTGGGGAATCGGCCAGGCCGCCCGAGCCTACTTCGGCAAGGAAGTCCCGGATTTGACTCTGTCCGAGTCAGCGCTCCTCGCAGGCCTTCCGCAGCGCCCCTCTGCCTACTCGCCCTACCGCGACCCGGAGGCAGCCGAGAGGCGGCGGCAATACGTTTTGGAAAGAATGTGGGTTGACGGCTTCATCGACCAGAACAGCTATGAAGAGGCGCTCGCGAATCCTCCGGAAATCGGTGGGCCCAGCGAAGATGATGACCTCGAGCCGGCGGCCCATTTCGTTGAATTGGTTCGACGGCATCTCTTCGAAGCCATCGGGAGTGACGAGGTGCTTCGTGGAGGTTTGATCATCGAGACGACACTGGACCTCGAACTCCAGCGCGCTGCGGTGGATGCGCTCCGCGAGGGCCTCGAAGCCCACGACAAACGTCAGGGATACCGGGGACCGGAGAGAACCGTCAGCCCAGACCAGTTTGATGCGGCGATCGTCTCTCTCGGTCAACGCAATGCGGAGTTCTTCACAAACCCCGATGCGCAAGAAAACACAACCCTCTCGGAAGACGATGGAGAAGAAAGGGATGCGATCCTACCGCCGGTCACTCTGCCCCTGGAGACCGCGCTGGAAGGACTCGTGATCGAGATCGATTCAAAGAAGCAGGAAGCCCGAATTGCATTCTCACCCGGCGTGACCGGCGTCGTTCACCTTGACGACGTCACCTGGGCGGGAGAGCCCAACCCGAAACGACGGGTGCGCAATGTTCAGAAAATCAGCTCGATCTTTTCCGTGGGCGACCTCGCACGCTTCGTGCGAATTGCGGATTCGCCCGATGGCCCGCAATCCGATACCCCGACCCTCGAGGCCCGGGTCGCCCTCTTTCAGGAGCCCATCGTTCAGGGAGCGCTGCTTTCCCTTGATAACCATACGGGAGACGTACTCGCCCTGGTCGGTGGGTACGATTACGCGCAAAGCGAATTCAATCGAGCGGTCCAAGCCAAACGCCAGCCGGGGTCTGCCTTTAAGCCTTTCATCTACGGAGCCGCCCTCGAAAAGGGTTACACGCCGGTGAGCGAGGTCGTCGACCGTCCCGTGGTCTACACCGATCCCGTCTCAGGGTTTGTGTGGGCGCCCAAAAACTACGGCCGCAAGTTTTATGGCCCCATGCCCATGCGCAATGCGCTCAAGAAATCGATCAACAATGCAACGGTTCACCTGTTCCGCGACGTCGGCGTCAACTTCGTCATCGACTTTTCCGAGCGGCTAGGCATCCAATCGCCTCTCTCCCCGGACCTTTCCCTTGCCCTCGGCTCAAGTTCAGTGACTCTTCTTGAGCTGACTCAAGCCTACGCGGTCTTTCCCAACCAAGGTCGGCGGGTCCTTCCCCATTTCATCAACCAAGTCACGACTCGGGACGGGCGCATTTTACTTGAACGGGTTCCCCTCGGTTCGGAAGCCCAGGGAGATTCGTCCAATGACATTGCAGAGCCGGAGCAAGTAGCCCAAGAGCCCCATACCAATCTTGAAACCGGGAATCCGGAGAGCGGGGAAGACGCCGACCGAGTGATCTCGGAGGCCTCCGCTTATCTGATGTGCGATCTCTTAAAAGCCGTCGTTCAAGAAGGCACCGGACGAAAGGCCCGGCGTCTGGGGCGCCCTGTTGCAGGGAAGACGGGGACAACGAACGAGCAGGGTGACGCTTGGTTCATGGGCTTTTCCCCGGACATCACGACAGGTGTTTGGGTCGGACACGACGACAACAGTGTGCTGGGATTCGGTGAAACTGGGGCTGGGGCCGCCCTGCCCATCTGGACCGACTTCATGCAGGTGGCCCTGGCTCGCCAACCCGTCCGGGACTTTGACGTCCCTCCGGAGAACATTGTTTTTGCCCGAATCGACCGAAAAACCGGTTTGCTCGCCGATACCGCGAGCCACGATGCCTACTTTCAACCCTTCCTGGAAGGGACCGCTCCTGAGCGGACGGTTGGGCAAAAAGAATCGATGACAGACGCTGCGAGGGCACTCCGCGATGATATTTTCTGAAAAGTTCGTGGGCAGCGGGCTCCAGATGGATAGGCCCGTCGGGTCTCATCGAATCCCGACTCAGAGGAAGCGAGATTGAGCGTTCAGAAAAGTGCGGGCTCAGGCGGAAACGCGCCGCAACGGCCCACGAAGCCGGGGAGTCCGAGACGGATGGGGGAAGAAACGGAAGAGGCAACCCGTGTGCTTGCCCGCTCGAACAACCGCGATCCCAGACCGGACCCGTCAGGGCCAATCGATTCCCACGGTCCGGCGGAATCTGATCTTCCGAAGCTCATCGAAGGTGCGATCCGAGAACTGGCCCGGCGTGTCCACGGATCGAGCCTGGGCGCTTGGTGGGGACGAGCCGATTCTGGAACGCCCGAGTGCTTGGTCTCGCAGAGGCCCGGCCCAGATCCCATTGAGCCCCTCGGAGCCAACCTCTTTGCCGCCCTGGCGAAGCTCGCCCAACCAACGGATCTGGGAGCGCGTTCTGCGGACCCAGAACTGCTCCTCTTCGCGAAGAGATCCGGATGCTCTGCAGCGATTGCGATTGGGCCCACTGAGGAAACGTCGGCCCAAGCCCACCCTCGGGTTCTCGTGCTCGCCGTTGGAAGTGAGACCGATCCGCCGGGGGCGGTGCGCCCCCGAACCTTGGCGGCCCTCACCGAGGCCCGGGAAAAATTGCGAGCGGCCTTCGGTCACCTGTCGGCCATGCATCGGCTCGGACGGCTCGATGAATCAATCGAAAATCTAGACCGTCGGGCTGCCCTGGGCGAACTGGTTGCCGAGATCGTCCATGAGGTTCGAAACCCTCTGGTTTCGGTCAAGACGTTTCTGGAATTGCTGCCAAGCCGCCTGGATGACACCGACTTTGTTGAGGGCTTTCGGGAGGTCGTCATCGGCGAGGTCGGCCGCTTGGAACGGTTGTTGGATACCGTGCTCCGGCAAGCTCGACCTGGAAGCCGGGAATCGGCTGCCGACCCCGCCGACGTCACCGAAACTTTCGAACGCGTTCGCCGGCTGGTGTCACACCGGGCCCAGGAACGACAGATTCAAATCGAACACCCAACGCCTCTGGCTCTACCCAACGTGGCCCTTCCTTCAGATGCCCTAGACCAAATCGTCCTGAATCTTGTCCTCAACGCCCTCGATGCCGTCCCTCCCGGCGGCCGAATCGATATGAAGGCCTCGGCCCACCCGGAAAGCAACGAGATCGAGATCCGGATTGAGGATGATGGTCCCGGCATTCCCACCCACGATCGGCAGCGAATATTCGAACACTTCCACTCGACCCGTTCCGACCGGCCCGGAGGGCTCGGTCTATCCATTTCACAGCGTCTCGCGCAGGCCTCAGGCGGAAACATCGAGGCTGACGAATCGCCGGCGGGTGGAGCCTGTCTGCGACTTCGGCTCCCGGTCGATACCCAACCCCGCTGAGCAGGCTTGCCTGATACCGCTTGGAACCTAGGCCAGCCGGTGATTCAGCGACTCGGTCCGGCGCCGGTCAGCCAGCCCTCGATACAGCGAGAGAGCGGACCCAACTGCGTCATAAAAAAATGATCGCATTTGGGAAGAACCTCAATCTGAACTTGAGGCGCCCCCAAGGTCACCTCGCCGAGCAAGCGAAAATCAACCCATGAGTCGTTCTGACCTGCAACGACCAGAAGAGATCCCGTAAAGGCGAGAAGCGATTCCGGATCCAGCATCCCGGTAGGTGGAGCCACAAGCACCATGCGTTCGACGGATTTCGTGACGCAGCCGAAACGAAGTGCCGCGATCGCCCCAAACGAGTATCCGCAAGCCACGAGAGGACCCTCGACCGTCTCAGAAAGAAACGCGGCGGCACAGGCAAAATCAATATCCGCCTGTTCGAGATCCCCGGACGCCTCACCGCTGCTGGCCCCCACCCCCCGCCAGTCGAACCGAAGGCTGGACAAACCGGCTCTTTCGCTCGCCCAGGCCAACTCGCTCACCACAGGGGAGGCCATGCTGCCCCCCATTTGAGGGTGGGGCGGGGCGATGACGGCCGATGCCTTCGCATCGGGGACCGCCACCGAAAGCCCATCCAGAGCTTGACCCGTCCCCACATGGTCGGGGAGGGGCAGGGTCGCAGGTCTTTCAAAGGGGCGAGGCATCTCAGGGAGTACATCGGTGATCACCGCCCAACGCAATCCCAACGAGCTGAGGGGCTGGTCCTCGACCATCAGAATCGAATGGCAAGCCACAAGCCGTGCCGTACCCTTGCGCGATGCCCAACCGACAGATCTATCACGGGGCGGTCATCGAAGTGGTCACTGAGGAGGTCGACCTACCGCACGGTCGCTCCGCCCGCCTCGACCTGATTCGCCACCCCGGAGCCGCCGCAGTGGTTCCCTTCCTCTCCGCCGACGAAGTGCTGCTGATTCGACAGTATCGTCACGCGGCGGGCGGATACATCCTTGAAGTCCCGGCCGGTAAACTCGACCCCGGCGAAGCGCCCGAGGCCTGCGCACGTCGCGAGTTAGAGGAAGAAACCGGCTGGCGAGCCGAAACCTGCGAACGCCTGACCACTCTGTTGACGACGCCGGGCTTCACCGACGAGCGGATTCATCTCTTCATGGCCAGCGACCTCTGTCCAGCCCAACAAAATCTGCAGGACGATGAGGTCATCGAGCTCGTTCCGATGCCTTTTCGAGAGGCCCTCGATCGAGTCTGGGATGGGGAGATTGAGGATGGCAAATCTGCACTGGCCCTGATCCACGCGGCCCGGCGACGTGGCCTGCTCTAAGAAGCGAATCCATCCCTGTCCCCTTCGGGGAGAGCCCGGAGCGAGTTGAGTCTGATTGACTGGGCGATGGGACGTCTCTAACCTCCGAAGGCTTCATGGTTCGTCGTGTTCAGCTCGCTCGGTTCACTCGCGCTTTCACCGGGTGACCCGGCCGGCTGGCCTAGGACCTCGCAATCAGCGAATCACACCCCGGACGAGGGACTGGGCAAAACACCCTTTTCGCATCGAATCACCGGCAAGCGTCGAGGCCTGCCCGGTGACCTCTCTCACTGCCGGCAGCCGGCCATGAACAGCAGGGCGTCTTCCTGCCCCGAAGGAGTTACTCCAACGTGTACGGGCGCGGATCGCAAATGGGCTTCGGGCCTCAGGCCACACCCCAGATCATCAAGACTCTGCTGATCGCCAATGGGGCTGTGTTCCTCCTGCAGCTCGTGTCGCCTGCCGTCACTTACTTCGGCACCGTGGCCCCAGCTGAGGTCTGGCTGGGTTTCCAGTTTTGGCGACCCTTTACTTACATGTGGCTCCATTCCCCGGGATCCATTTTCCACATCCTTTTCAATATGTTTGCACTCTGGATGTTCGGATCCCCCCTGGCCCTCTTTTGGGGCGAGCAACGCTTTTTGCGTTACTACCTTGTCTGCGGAGTGGGCGCCGGCGTTTTAATCGCCACCGTGCCGTGGCTCGCGGTTTTGGCCGGCCTCATGGGAACCAACAGCCCCGAGCTCTATCTGCCCACCCTCGGTGCTTCCGGCGCCGTGATGGGGGTCGTCCTCGCCTATACGTTCACTTGGCCGGACCGAACCATCATGTTGATCTTTCCCCCGATGCCCATCAAATCGATTTGGCTCATCCCCGTGATTCTGGTCATCGAGTTCACCAGCGGCCCCTCCAATGTGAGCCATGTCGGCCACCTCGGCGGACTCTTTGTCGGTTGGATTTATCTCATTCGGGAAGGACGCACGCCCGGCGCTCCGACCCTTGATTCGTTGAAACACAAGTGGAAGCGATACCGGATGCGGCAAAAGATTCGCTCACTGCATCAGGAAGATCGTCGCAGCCGGGACCGTCACGATGACGATGACCGGCCCCGTTACCACTGAGGCCCCCCCAATGGAACGAGACGACTCCAGAAACGGCCGCTCCGCGGGCGCCCCCGTGGAATGGAAACATTCCGAGAGTTCGGGCGACAAGATCGATCCGCCGAAGGCGGTCCGAGGCCAGCCTCTCCCGAAGCACCGCCCGTCCGATTCGCCGTCGGGACCCGCAGAAGGCAGGGGGGTTCGACAATTCCTCCGCAGCCTGTTGTCCGGCATCCCCTGGAGAGAGAAGGCGTCGCGCGACTTCGAAAAAAACTTTGACACGCCTCTCGCCGGACGCGTCGAGATAACGAATGCAAATGGCCGAACACGCGTCATCGGAGAAAGTAGAAGGGACGTGCTCATTCGCGGCCAAAAACAGGCCCGGGCGGAAAGCGCCTCCGCGGTGCAGCGACTGATCGAAACGATCGACGTGATCGCCGCCGAAACAGCCAGTGGGGTGTTGGTCTTCGAATCTGAGATTCCCCGAAGTTGGAACCGGCACGGGAGCATCGACCTTGAAGTCCGCGTCCCGCGAGACACGGATGTTGATATCACCTGCTCGAACGGCAAAGTCTGTATCGAAGGCTTGCGCCACGGCGTTCGCGTGCGCTCAAGCAATGGATCTATTCGACTTGAAGACATCATGGGGCCGATCGAACTCATCACAGCAAACGCTAAAATTTGCTGTGCGCAAACCGTGGGCCAACTGGTTGCGCGTTCCAGCAATGGAAAAATCGACGTCGAGGGGCACCGCGGCGCCCTCGATGCGGAAACCTCAAATGGGTTGATCCGCGCTCAGGTCTTCGAACTGAGCGGGGGCGGCCTAAAACTTGCCACCAGCAACGGCCGAATCATTCTCGAGTTGCCAGAAAAGCCCAACGCCGACCTCGATATCCGCGTCGACAATGGCGTCATTCGCAACGAACTCTCTTTACGAGAATCCGTCCCCAAAAAAAATGGTCGGCTAAAGGGTCAACTGGGACACGGTGGTTGCCCCATCAAACTTCGCACGTCCAACGGGGCGATTTCATTGCGCTGAATGGGCGGCCGCGTTTTTCCGGGGCTTCAAGGTCGTCTCCCGACCCGACGTTCACTCGTTACGCCCTCTTTTTCGAGGATGACCCCAGAGAGCCGGATCTCGCGGATCTCGAACCCTTGGACCCATTCTCCCTCTCGCACCTCTCGCACCTCTCCGCCTGCCTCAAGCTCAAGGCGAGCGAGGCGCCTTTCGGCGCTGGGGTGCCAGATCGTCTTCAGCACCACGAGGTCTGGAGCGCGGGAGGGCACTTCGGCCGCAGCTGTCTGTCGAGGCGCTTCCGACTTTGTATCCAGAGGCGGAGACGGGCGAACGGGCGAGGGGGTCGAAGGGGGGGCCTTCGCCACGGCGGACGGCGGCACCTCGGTCGCCTTCAAAGCGATCGGAGCCAAAGCCTCGGGAGCCCGGGGTGAGGGAACACCGGTTGGACGATCCGCTTGGGCCCGGGGCGGGCTCTGCGACGGCGGCGGGCGAGAGGCAACCCGATCTCGTCGAGGCGGGGTCGCGGACTCTTGCATCACCCGGGCCGTAGGGCTCTGTTTTTCAAAACGCGGCGCGCCGCCTGGCGGGTCAGCCGAAGTCGGCATCGCAGCCCCAAACGGAACGCTCTGAAGCGTCGAACGAGGCGACGGCGCAACGACCGGAGGCCGCGAAGACGGTGGCTCGGGGGCCGGTCGTGCGGCCAACGACTCGACCGGCGGCTGGCGACCCGAGAGGAAAAACATGCCTCCTGCTGTGACCAAAGCAAATACGGCGATCGCCCATGGAAGCATGGACCCACCGGTGACTCGAGACGGCGGCTCGGGTTCGACGATTCGGCTCTCAAGGGGCGCCGCGGCTTCGGGGCGTTTGTCCTTTTCAAGCCGACGCAGGGCCTCCAAGATCGTGCTCATCCGGCGGGGCTCCCCAGCCGCGGCGGCTCGTATTCATCCAGATCACCATAGAGCTGCATCTGCGTAATCGGCCCTGCCACACCGTCGGGGACCAAGCCATGCCTCCGTTGAAAATTTCGGACCCCCGAGGCGGTGGGGCCGTCATACTCACCCGTGATGTCGCCCCGATAGTCTCCCAATCTCTGCAGCGCCTCTTGGACCCAGAGAACACCCGCTCCTTGATCGCCCC
>JAQWNI010000160.1 GCA_029268645.1 Myxococcota bacterium | reverse complement strand
ACACGATCACGATGCTTCGGATCGCTGCCGTTCCCATCATGCTCTTGATCCCCACGGCTTGGGCCTTGACCCGATCGGGCAGTCAATTCATGGCTTGGGTCTTTATTCTGGCTGCGCTGTCAGACATTTTGGATGGCTGGTTGGCGAGGCGGGGTGGGGGAGCGGATGTGACTCGGGTCGGGAAACTCCTCGACCCGTTGGCCGATAAGTTGTTGGTTTCAACAGCGTTGATCATGTTGGTCGCGGTCGGTCGGATTCCTGTTTGGGCAACCGGGATGGTGGTGGTCATCGTGGGCCGCGAGCTGGCCGTGACGGGTCTTCGCGGGATGGCCTCTTCGGATGGCCACGTGGTGGGGGCCTCTTGGCAGGGGAAACTCAAGTCTCTGGCTCAGAATATTTCCGTTGCCGCTCTACTTTTCCACTTCCCGGTTTTTGGGCTGCCGGCCCATGAAATTGGGCTGACACTCCTTGGGGTGGCAACGGCACTCACTTTCTGGTCGGGGTACGTGTACTTCGCCGATTATTTTGGGTGGGAGGAGCCACCGCCGAGTTGAGCCATCAGCCAAGGGCTGAAAGGTTCATTCTGGGTTCCGGAACTGAGAAGGCGAAGGCGGGGACTGACGAAGGGGACCCGAGGTCGGTTCTCTCACCGGAGAAGGAGTCGAAATATCATGTCAAGCGAACGCCTAGAAGAGCTGGCGCGACGGATCGACGACAGAACGGCCCGAATCGGGGTCATCGGTTTGGGATATGTGGGGCTGCCCTTGGCCTTGGAGTTCGCCAAGGCGGGCTTTGAAGTCGTGGGATTTGATGTTGACGTGAGGAAAGTGCGAGACATCGAGCGCGGCGTCTCCTATATCGGCGACGTGCCCACTGAAGACTTGAAAAAAATGGTGGACTCAGGCCGGCTTCAGGCCACAGAAGATTTCGACAAGCTTCACGGCGTACAGATCGTCAATATCTGTGTTCCGACTCCTTTAACCCGGACGAAGGACCCCGACATTTCCTTCATGGCCCGGGCGGTCGAGCAAATAAAAGAACGACTGCACCCCGGCACCCTTGTTATCCTGGGATCGACCACCTACCCGGGGACCACAGATGAGCTTTTTGTTCCCGAGCTTGAGCAGACCGGTCTTAAGATCGGACGTGATTTTGCTCTGGCTTTTGCACCGGAACGAATCGACCCGGCGAATACGACTTTCCAAGTTCGCAACGTCCCGAAGGTGGTAGGAGGAGCCACGCCCCTCTGTACTGATCTAGCCTGTCAGGTCTACGACACGATTTTCGACCAGACCGTTCCGGTTTCGTCCACCCGGGCGGCGGAAATGGTCAAGCTGCTTGAAAATACCTTTCGCGCGATCAATATTGGGCTGGCCAACGAAGTGGCCTTGATGTGCGAGCGACTTGATCTCGACGTGTGGGAGGTGATCGAAGCGGCGGCCACAAAGCCCTACGGATTCATGAAGTTCCTGCCCGGTCCCGGTCTGGGGGGGCACTGTATTCCGGTCGATCCGAGCTATCTCTCCTGGAAGCTGAAATCATTGAATTTCTCGGCCCGTTTCATCGAACTGGCAACAGAGATCAACAGCGGAATGCCCGAGCACGTGGCGGACCGTGTTGCGGAACTGCTGAACGAAGACCGTTTGGCGGTCAACGGGGCGCGAGTCCTGATTCTCGGCGTGGCCTACAAAAAAGATGTTGGCGACATGCGGGAGTCTCCGGCGATTGATGTCATCGGTACCTTGGCGCGTCGAGGCGCCGAGATCGCTTACCACGATCCCTATGTGGACGAGTGTGAGATCGACGGTGTGCGCTACAAAAATAACGATCTGACTGACGAGACGATCACTGCTGCGGACATCGTCGTGATCCTGACGGATCATACGACCGTGGACTATGCCCACTTGGCGGAAAAGGCGGGGCGCATCTTCGATTCCCGCAACGCGACTCAAGCGCTCACGGCTCACCGAGAGAAGATCACAAAGCTCTAGCGAGGGCATTCCCCCCTTCGGGGCGACAGCCGAAAGGCGTCGTGCCGAAGGCTCTTGACGGAAGCCGTGAGTTTCCGTAAACACTCGTTCCTTAGAGGTTTTTTATGCACGAGTAGCTCAGCTGGTAGAGCATCACGTTGCCAACGTGAGGGTCGCCGGTTCGAATCCGGTCTCGTGCTCCAGACCCAAGAAGCTCGCCGTGTTTTGCGCGGCGGGCTTCTTGCGTTTTAAGCGGTGCTGGCCGGCTGAGGCGATTTGCTCTGGGTTTGCGAGCCGCTGGGTGCTGGTCCGCATGGGCTGTGAGATCATCGGACGAGTTAACGAAACCCAGAAAGTTGAGGCGGTCTTGTCTCTGGCGGGCTGCGCAAAGGAAGTGAATCGATGGGTGAATCAGGCTTGACGTCAGAGCAGATTGCTTTCCAAAAGCATGCGCGTGGTTGGTTGGAAGAAAATGCGCCGCCGCCGCCGCCCATTCGCTTGCCCTTGATGGCGATCGAAGTCATGCACGAAGCCCAGCGCGACTATCTTCAATCTTGGCAACGCCGTTGCTATGAAGCTGAGTTAGTGGGAACGGACGTGCCTCGGGAGTACGGGGGGTGGGGTCGCGAGGGGTGTCAACGGATCGCCAATCAGGAAATGAGCCGAGCCGGCACTCCTTTCATGATCAATATCGTCGGGCTCACGATGGCAGTCCCCACAATTCTCGTCCACGGAACCGAGTCACAGAAAAAGCTTTTAATTCCGGGGGCGCTGACGGGAGAAGAGATCTGGTGTCAGGGATTTAGCGAACCCGGTGCCGGTTCCGACATGGCGAATCAGCAGACTTCGGCCATTCGCCAGGGAGAGGATTGGCTCGTCAACGGCCATAAGGTCTGGACAAGTCTCGGTCACTTCGCCAAATGGATGATCCTGATTACCCGGACGAGCAAGGAACATAAATATGATGGACTGACCTATTTCGTTTGTCCGATTGAGGGTCATCCTGGAGTGTCTGTGCGGCCGCTGATCAAAATCACCGGCGAGACGGGCTTCAATGAAGTCCTTTTTGAGGATGTCATTGTGCCAGACAGCCTGCGCCTCGATGAGGTGGGCAAAGGCTGGACGGTGGCGATGACTACTTTGACCTATGAGCGCGGTGCAGCGGAGGGCGCTGGTGGAGGAGGACAGGGGGGAGATCCGACGCAGCGCTTGATTGCCTTGGCCCGCGAAAGTTGGCGAGATGGGGTGCGGGCTTCGGATGACCCGGTCACTCGGGACGCTCTGGTGCAGCAGGCGATCGTTTATGAGGGCATTCGCATGAATATGCGTCGGGCCAAGGTGCCGGCCTTGAACGATCACCCGATGCGATTGCCCCTTCAGTCGAAACTGACGGGCAGTGAGGCTTCGCAGAACGCCGCTCGTCTGGGAGTCGAAATCGCAGGTGTGCACAGTACGCTTTATAAAAAAGACCCGAAGGCGCCTGAAGCGGGCCACTGGCCATTGGCTTACCTGAACTCATATGGCGGAACGATTGCCGCGGGAACCAATGAAATCCAGCGCAATATCCTCGGTGAGCGGGTGCTTGGCCTGCCGAAGTCGAAGTAAAGGAGCGGTTTTTCGATGAATCAACCTTCACCCGTTCCTCGCAATTTCGGATTTGGCTCAGAGGAAGAAATGCTTCGCGATCTCGCGCGGCAGTTTCTCGATGAAAATATGCCCGTCGAGAAGTTGCGTGGTCTTGCAGCGCCCGATCCAGAGCCGATTTACGACGACGGACAGCTTCCGGGCTGGGACCAGCAGGTGTGGAATCAGGTGATCGAGTTGGGCTGGCCGGGTCTTGCTGTGCCGGAGCACCTCGGAGGTAGTGATTTTTCGCTGGTCGGCATTGTCGGATTGGTCGAAGAGGTGGGCCGTCATGCTTTACCGTCGCCACTGATTTCGACTTTGAACGCGAGTTGGGTGTTGCGTTCGGCCCAGACGAAGGAGGCCGACCCCTTTTTGCAGAGTCTGGCGAGCGGAACGCCTGCGAGCCTCGCGATGACGGGTTCGCGGGGTGGTGTCGAGCCCGGGGAGGTCGACGTTGAAGCCCGATCGACGCCAGCGGGGGTGTGCTTGGATGGTGTCAGCTTTTTTGTTCAGGACGCTTCCAAGTGTGAACTCTTCCTGGTCTTTGCGCGTCAGGGAGAAGGGCTGAAGCTTTGCGTTGTGCCCAGAGAGGCTGCGGGTCTGCGGATCGAGCAGGATCAAATTCACGATGTGACCCGAGACCAGGCCACGCTTTATTTCGAGGGTGTGGAGGTGAACTCCGCCTCGGTGGTGAGCGACTCGGGTCTGGCGACCCTTCAGAGAGCTTGGCCCGGTCTTCTTTGTCTGGTCAGCGCTGATCTGTGCGGGACCAGCGAGTGGCAACTTCAAACGACGGTCGAATATGCCAAGAACCGAAAGCAATTTGAGCGCCCAATTGGTTTCTTTCAAGCCGTGAAGCACCCCCTAGTCGATGCCATGATTGAAATCGATCGGGCTCGGTCCTTGCTCTATCACGCGGCCAGTTTGGTCGACGCCGACCATCCGGATGCGGAGCTCTCAGCCAGGATGGCCAAGAGCGCAGCGTCCGACGCAGGGGCTTATATTTCGGATCGGTCTGTTCAGCTCCACGGAGGGATTGGTTTCACCTGGGAATGCGATCTCCACATCTTCTTTAAGCGCAGCCTGCATAATCAGGCGCTCTATGGCGACGGTGTTCATCAGCGTCGGCGTTTGGCCGATTTTCTAGTGGGGCCGATTGATCGTTGAGCCCAGCCCTCCCAAGGCGGAGCCAAGCACGCTTCGCTTGAGGAGTCTGCTTCGGGGTGAGCTGAGAAGAGCGGTCCGCTGTGTTGAAAGGCAAAGGTGACCGGTGCTACTCACTGGTCAATCGTTTTGCATTCTCAATGCGATCTGGGGGGGCGCGCAGGTGTTCCAGAACAGACTTTGGCTGTTCTTTTGGATTGCACTCTTTTTATCCACCGTCGAGGTCGGGCTGGAGTATCGAGCCCATCTCAGAGGGTGGGATAGTCCGGTCTTTGGTCGTGCTGGTTTATCGGACGGAGACGAGAGTGGGTCGGCTGCTCAGGCCGCGCGGATCTATGGTCCCGCGCCGGGCTTCCCTTTTCGAAGCCGCATCGTCGGAGCCGAGAAAGATCGGGAGACCACCCGGATTTGGATCGCGTCAGCTTCCTATGCCCAGGATGAATATCAGCCGCCGACGAAGATTTTCCCCGTCCGTCTCGAAGAGCAACTGACTGATTCGGGTCATTCGGTGCAGGTGCTCAACGCGAGCCAAGCAGGCTGGGGTGTCCAGGCCAACATCGATATGTTGCAAGATCTAGCCCCGATTTGGAGTCCCGACGTTGCGATTCTGTACCAGGGCTCCGCTGACATCGGGCAGCTTATTTCAGCTTACCTCGCGGCGGAGGAGATCCAAACAGTTGAGGACGATGAGAGGGACTTGAACGACGACGCCACTCCGGCGCGGCCCAACTGGACCGTTCGATTCGTTGAGTCGACGACAGTGTATTCCATTTTGAAGGGGTACGTGAGCGCCCGGATCGCGAAGACGCGCGTCTTGAGTGATGAACTTCCCCCCGAGGCTTTCGAGACTTTAGAGAAAAGAGTCGTCGCCTTCATTGCTGCGGCGCGAGCCGTCGGTGCCGTCCCTGTGCTGTCGACTTTTGCAACGAGTCACCATCGAAAGGACCTTGGGAATTTCCCCTCCTCGGTGACGACCATGCTCTTCAAATACAACCTGCACCTGAGTCTTCTCGGTTGGGTCGACACGGTGGAGAAGTTCAATCGCTTGATGGCCGAGGTGGCGCAGGAATATGATGTTCTCTTGATCGACGTGGATGCGGCCTTTGCGGACGCCCCGCAGCTCTTCCGTGACTACATTCATTTTGCACCCGAAGGGCACGATCGTGTGGCGGTAACCCTCGCAAACGGTCTTCAAAAGGCGGCTCTTGTTCCGCTGCCTCGAACAGGAGATTGGGCCGAGTGAACTTCAACTCATCGTCTTTTCTCTTCTTCTTTCCTGCCGTCGTACTCCTTTTTGCCCTGGTGAGGGGGCGGAGGGTACCTCGTGACCTTTGTCTCCTCGCGACCAGTTATTTCTTCTATATGTCCTGGAACTGGAAGTACGCAGGCCTGATCGCGTTTTCCACTTTGGTGGATTACTTCGTCGCGCGCGTAATGGGTCGCCAAACCAACCCCAGAAAACGGATGGCTTTGCTGTGCCTCAGCCTGTCGACGAATCTGGGCCTTCTGGGCCTGTTTAAATATTTCAATTTTTTTGCTCGGTCGGCCGCAGAGGCATCTGAGATTTTTGGCCTCGATTTGTCAGCCGCCCACGTCGACCTGCTCCTACCGGTTGGAATTTCTTTCTACACGTTTCAGACACTCAGCTATACGATCGATGTCTATCGCGGGGCCATCCCGGTCGAGCGAAATCTGTTGCGATTTGCGGTTTTCGTCTCTTTCTTTCCTCAACTGGTGGCAGGGCCGATCGTTCGAGCCTCAGAGTTTCTGCCTCAGCTGCGGAAGGGGCCCCAGATCAGCCCCTCGCGGTTTGACGATGGAATGTCGCTTATTTTTCGGGGCCTGTTTAAGAAAATTGTCATTGCTGATCTCTTGGCGACTCTAGGCGTCGATGCGGTTTTCAGTGATCCATCCAGTTTCTCGTCGTGGGATCTACTTTTTGCGTTGTATGGATACAGTTTTCAGATTTACAACGATTTCTCCGGCTACAGCGATATCGCGATCGGGGCGGCCAAGGTTCTTGGCTATGACATCCCGGACAATTTTAATCGACCGTATTTGTCCCAAAATGTTCGAGAATTCTGGACCCGTTGGCACATCTCGCTATCGAGTTGGCTGCGGGATTATCTCTATATTTCGCTGGGCGGTAATCGAAAGACCGCCTTTCGCACCCGGGTCAATCTCCTCCTCACCATGTTGCTTGGGGGGCTGTGGCATGGCGCGGCCATGAATTTTGTGCTCTGGGGTGGGTACCATGGCCTGCTTCTGGTCTTGGCAGGGCGGGGGACCGAACGTACGCCGCATCGATCCGGTTGGTCGACGGTGTGGCGCCGTGTCGGTTGTTTTCATCTCGTTGTTTTTGGTTGGTTGCTTTTTCGCGTTACCAGCATGGAAAATTTCGTTGATTATGCATTTGGCCTGCTTCAGTTCTCTGGCGGCACTCGGCTCAATGGCTCTTTCTATGCTGTCCTAGCGCTGGCCGCTCTGGCTCACTGTCTGGACTGGAATCGATTTGAGGCGTGGCGGAGCCGATTCTTTGCGCTTCCGCTTCCGCTGCAAGCCGTGGTCTTCGGCGGACTCATCTTGGGCTTCTGCGGGGCCACGCTGGGTGCGCCCTCGTTCATTTACTTCCAGTTTTGAACGACGGAGGGCCGTGGGGCGAGCGGGGTGCTGGGCGGTGTGAATCAGCGCTAGCGTGACGCAATGCCGTCGGAGCCCTTGCGCCCACTGACCCAGGATGAAATCAGCGATTTTCATCGCGATGGAGCCGTGTTGCTCCGGGGAGTGATTGGCTCTGAATGGGTCGAATTGCTCCGGGTGGGGCTCGAGGCGGCTTTCGCCTCTCGGGATGCTCTCTCTGAAGATCTGGGTTCACTGCGAGTAGATCAATTTCCCGCGGAGAAAACCCCCGAGCTTCGTCGGATTCTTTTGGACTCTCCGATCGCCGGCCTGGTCGGGCAGACACTCGGATCATCGGTTCGATTCTATATGGACCAGCTTTTCTATAAACCCGCCGGGCAGCTTCCGCCGACGCCGTGGCATCAAGACACCTGTTACTACAACCTCGAGGGGCAGGACCTGATTCGTGCTTGGGCTTCTCCCGACCCGGTGCCCCGTGAAGCCAGCCTTGAAGTGGTCCGCGGATCTCATCGCTGGAACGTGACCTACGCGCCTCTGGCCGGGCGAGATCCGGAAAAAGATGAAGCGGCCCAGTCAGAAATTTCCAGGGCCGAGCCCGACAAGCCGATGCTGGGGATTGAGGCATACGAAGACTGGAGCTACTTCAGTGGAGTCCGAGACACACGCCTCCCCAGCGTCCCCGAAATCGAGAAGGCTCGCGATTCTTTCGACTTGGTGGGTTGGGACTACCGGCCGGGTGATGTGATTTTGTTTCATGCTCATATTCTTCATGGGGCAGGGGCCCGCCCGAATTCGCCTCACCCTCGCCGAGCCTATGCCTCTCTTTGGGCAGGAGAAGATGTTCGGTATCTCCATCGAGCCGGTCAGATTATTCCCGACCCCCGCGCGCTGTATGCGCACGGCCCGCGGACGGGTCAGCCCCTGACGGATTTTCCTGACGTTTTTCCCACGATCTGGAGCCCTGGGCAGCACTCGTCCGACGATGCGTCCTGAGGCCCGGGCCTCCGTCGAGAGGTCACCTCGTTGAGTCGTCCACCCCGCGCACTCCGCGATTCAGAAGAGCCGCCGATACCAGTGCTTGCTTTTCTTCTTCTCGCCGGCCTCTTTGCCCTTGTGATGAACGAGTTCTTCCGATGCGGGAGAGTCGTGGGGCTTGGCGGTCGCGGACGAATGCGGTTGTTGTCCTGAGAGCGAGATTTCGGGATGCCACTTCTCCCAGTGTTTGGGAGGCTTGTCTCGCATCTTGAAAACTGAGCCGGCCGCGGCTTTCTTGCCGGGTTTGTTGGGGACGGCGAGTGCAATTCCGCCTGCCATCAAAGATTGGAGTGACTCAGAATGCACATGAATCCCCGTGAGTCCAAGATCAGCCGTGAATCCGCTGGCATTCCAGAACACGGTCTTTTCCCGGATCAACGCGGCGTAGCGATGAGCAATTTCGATTTGGATTCCCACGCTGGCTGCGTCGTCATGCAACATTTGTGAGATGACTTGTCCAACTTGCTCTCCTCTGTAGTAAACCGGGTCGCCAGACTTGACCGATCCGAGAGTCGCGGTTTCAACAACAAACCGGGGCCCCAGATATCGATGGGCGCCTTCTAGCGTCGAGGGGCCATGTCTTCGGATTTTGAATACCGCGCCGTCCTCGACGACGGGGCCTGGCTTTCCGGGTGTATAGAAGCTGAGACCACCGGAAAGCAGAGCTGAAAGGGACTCGATGTCTACCCGAACTCCCTCGAGCGCGCTGGCCGTAATGTTTATCCCACTCACATTCCAAAAACGTGAATTCTTTCGGACATAGTGAGCATATTTGTGTTCGATCAGCGCATTGAGATCGACACCCGTGCCGTCCTCATTGATATCTGAGTTGGTGACTTCGCCCACCTTGACGTCGAGATAATAAATCGGCGCACCGATGGCGAGGCCATGCAATTTGGAGGCGGTGAGAACGATATTCATACCGTCCCCCATGGGTTTGACCGGCGGCTCGTTTAAGCCCACAAATTTGTGCGCTTTTTTAGCCTCCGGAGGTCCGGGACTCATGGCGATGTACGAGCCCGAGAAGAGGGTTCCTAGCCCGGTGACTCGACCTCCGCCGATGCGCGCGCGGACTACCCAGAAACGAGTGCCTTCGACCAGATCTTTGCTGGATTCTTGGGTCATCTCGGCGGTCACCAAGACACTCTTCATGTCTGGGGCCACGACGATTTCGCTGACCGTCCCGATGACAACGTTGAGGTATCGGATGGAAGTCTTGTCAGCTTCGAGCCCTTCCGCATTTTCGAACGAAATTTCGATCGTCGCCCCTCTTTGGCTGTAGATTTGGTATCCGATGCCGGCTCCGATCACGGCGGCAACCAGAGGGATGAGCCAAATGGCCGACGCACCATGGGATTTGCGATGGGTCTTAAGCTTGGCTTCGGGAAGTTCTTCAGATCCGTTCGGGTCCTGATGACTCATGATTCCTCCAGCTTGTCCCAGATCATTTTTGGATCAAAGGCTGTGGCTGCAAACATGGTGAGAATAACGACGGCGCCAAAGCAGAGAGCGCCGGTTTCGGGCAGAACCGTGGCCAGTCCACCGATTTGAACGAGTGCAACAAGGATCGAAACCATGAACATGTCGATCATGGACCATCGCCCGATGGTTTCGATCCATCGGTACAGCAGGGCGCGGTCGTTGTTGAGGTGGGGGATATGGGATCGAACGGAGAGGCACAGCGCGGCGAGACCGACGATTTTCAAGGTGGGGACGAGGATGCTGGCGGTGAAGACAATGGATCCGATGACCCACATCCCGCCACTGACCAGTTCTCGGACACCCTCGAAGATGGTGGCTTTTTGGGTCTTTCCCATGATGGTGATTTCAAGAATGGGCAAGGTATTGGCGGGCACGTAGAGAATGGTTGCGGCGATTAAAAAGGCCCAGGTCCTGGAGAGGGAAGCCGGTTTCCGAGGGTTCATGGAGCCGTGGCATCGGGGACACCGTAAATTTGCTTCGTGGAGCGCGGGATCCTTTCGGGCATTGAGCCGACAGGTGGGGCAGATGATCCAGTTAGGGGCCGGCACAGAGGGGAGGCTTTGTCGGGAGGGATTGGGCCCGATCCGGCTCCAGACGACTTGGGCATCAAGACCCGCCAAGGCAGCTGTCCAGACGAGGAAGAGAGCCACGTAAGCGTAGAGCCCGGTCCCGGGTGTGATTGCGGCAAGCTGACTGAGCTTCACTACGGCCACGAAAACCCCAAACATGTAGACATCGAGCATGGCCCAGGGCCTCAAGGCATCAAGCCGACGAAAGATTGGGCCCACTTTCCAAGGACGCCATCCGAGACGAAGTGGGACGAGCACATACAGCATGCCTAGGATGTAAGCGAAGGGGGCCAAGATGCTGGCAAAGCAAATGAGTGAGGCCAGAGGCCAATATCCATGTTGCCAGAGCTTGATGACCCCGCTGAGAATATAATTCGATTCAGCTCTTCCTTTAAAAGCAAAGGTCATAAAAGGCGTCGCGTTCGCGATCGCGAGCAGGACCAACGCTGCGACGATCAAGGCCAGCGTGCGGTTGATCGTGTTTCGGACTTGCTTGTAGAGATGGGCCCCGCAGCGATGACAGTGGAGCGTTTGCTCATCGGCGAGGGCGGGGGCACGTTGAGAGAGCCCACACTCCTCACAGCGAATTACGCCGATGGCGGTGTTGTCAGATTGGCTGGAGAGATCTGTGTCTTCGTTCGAAGGCAATCTCGGGGCCTCTAGAAAGTTCAGCGATTTGGCGGCTCCTACAAGCCCCTGCTCGAGGAGTTTGGTCTGGCTCCGTCCCGAGCATAGTTTCTTCCTGCCCAGCCGTCTCCATCGGCCTAAGGCAGAGCCGCGGAGGGGTGAGAGGGGAGGGTTTGGTGGATCTGTGTCAGAATATTCGGGGCAGAGGGGGTTTCCACGCCATGGACTTACCGAATGCTGCGCGCCCGGCCCGGATGCTGGAGACCGAGGAGCTCAAAGCCCTTGAGGTCGACGGCGTGGTGTGTGCTCGGGGTCTCCTCGATCGCCATACGATCGATGCACTCCGTCTTGCCCTAGAAGATGCCATCGAAAATCTCCCCGTTTTGGGCGGGGCTTTGAACCGAGCCAATCAGGGGTTCCACGGAGACATCTTCGTGTGGAAGCTCAGTGATGCGTTTCGAGATTTAGCGCTGTTCTCAAGCCTGCCCGTTCTCGCCCAGCAAGTTCTTCAGACGCCGTCTGTGCGCTTCTTTTATGAACAATTTTTCGTCAAGCGGGCGGGCTGCCCGGTGGACACTCCTTGGCATCAGGACACGCCTTTTTGGCCCGTTTCGGGTAATCAAATTATTTCTTTCTGGATTACCCTCGATCCGGTGAGTCGAGAGTCCAGTGGCCTTGAATTCGTCCCGGGATCACATCACTGGAACGAACGCTTTCGGGCGGTGACGCCTGGACATGATCCCTACATGATGGATACCGACCTGCCGATTGCGCCCAACTACGCCGATCAAAGAGAGCAGTATGGAGTCGTGGGCTGGGATATGGAGCCGGGTGATGTTTTGCTTTTTGGTCCGGTGGTCTGTCACGGCTCGGACGCGAATGCCTCGAATTCACATGATCGCCGTGCGCTGGCTTTTCGGTACCACGGACCCGATGTCCGCTTTGCTCCGCGGCATGCGACAATGCCTTTGCTCTGGGAACATGGGCTTGAGGCCGGAGACCCTTTGGGGGGATCTCTATTTCCCCAAGTTTGGCCGGAAGTCATTCCGGAGGAAATCCAGCGAAGGATGGAGGGTCCCGAACCCCCGAGCCCTGCGATGATCCAAAAGTTTCTTGAGCACCTCGTGGCTGAGGGGTTCGGTCCCGACGGCGAGAAAAGCCTCTTCTCAGCGTCTGAGGAATGAGCGTCGGGGTTAGGCTTCAGGGCCTCGGGGCGGTGGAATGATTCGGTCGACGATTTGAGCCAGCAGTTCGATCCTTTCCAGGTTGTGACCATTGACCGGAAGGTCGACGGTCAGGCCGTCGAGTCCACTGGCCACCGCCTTTTCGAGAATTTCGCCGACTGTGTCAGGGTCGCCTGAGATGAGAGCGCCTTGGGCGGCCTTGATGTGAGCGTCCTTCCAGCCCTTGGCTTCCGCTATGGACTGAAAGTCGGCATCGAGTTCTTCTTGGGTCGGGGCGACGGCGATCATCTGAAGCTTGGTCACCTTGATTTCGCTGCGGTTGCGGCCAAGGCGTTGACAGTGTGCATCGAGGACTTCGAGTTTGTGGGGAATGGCGGCGTTATCGCCCGTCAAATTCGATTCATCCGCATACTGGGCCACCATTCGAAGGGTTTTTTTCTCTCCCTGCCCGCCAATCATGATGGGAATGGAAGAAACGGGCGGGGGGGAATTGATGGCTTCGGTGACTTGATAGTGCTTTCCCTCTAGGCTGACTCTTTGGTTGCGGAGCATCGGGATGATGATCTGAAGTGATTCTTCGAGTTTTTCGAACCGATCGGTAAAGGTGCCGAATTCAAAACCGAGATCGGCATGCTCTTTTTCAAACCAGCCGGCCCCGATACCGAGGGTGGCTCGACCGCCCGAGACGTGATCCAGGGTCGTGACTGACTTGGCCAACAAGGCGGGGTTCCTGTAGGTGTTGCCGGTGACAAGTCCTGACAGGCGAACTTTCTGGGTCTGCTGGGCCAGCGCGGACAAAAGGGTATAACACTCGAACATGGGTTCTTCCGGACGGCCAATGCCCGGAAGCTGATAGAAGTGATCCATGACGAAAACTCGATCATAGCCAGCGGCCTCAGCCGCCTTGGCTTGAGCGACGACACGCTTGAAAATCTCCTGGTTCGAGTGTCCTGGGTAGGTGAAGTTGGGAATCTGATATCCGAGTCGGGTCATCGGGTCTTCCTCTTACGAAAGGTCATCAAATGTCTTTTTTGTGGGGAGAGCGATTGGGCGGGTCTTGCGGCCCGTCGCGCCGGGATCGAGATCGGTTATTGGGGCTTCAGATTGAGGGCGTGGGGAGGACGGACCACAATATCCTCGATGTTGATCTCGATCGGTTGGCGAACGACGTACAGAACGGCGTTGGCGATGTGGACGGGGTCTGCGAAGCGCTCCTTCAAGAGCCCCGAGACTTGGTCGAGAACCTCGTCGGGTACGCGTTGACCCCGCACGGGTTCGAGGTCTGAACCGGCCATTTTCAGGATGGCGCCAGTGAATTCGGGACTGAAGTTGCGAGCAAAATTGGTCACCGTGGCGCCCGGCAGAACCGTCGTCACTCGAATTGTGTCTCCCTCGAGTTCTGTCCTCAAACTGCCCGAAATCGCGTTGACGGCATGTTTGGTGGCTCCGTACACTCCGGGGTCTCGCCGCTGTGAAGCCACTGAGGAGATGTTGATGATTTTGCCTTCCGCGCCACAAGAGCGCATGGCGCGAACGGCCGCCTGGCATCCTACGATGAGTGCGAGGACATTGGTTTCGAGCATCTCCCGCCATTCTTCAGGCTGACCATCGATGATCGAAGCCGGATGTTCGACGCCGGCATTGTTGACCATAATGTCGAGCCGGCCGGTCTTCTGCATTGCGGTGTCAACGAGGCCTTGGACAGCGGAAACCTCACGGATGTCGTTCAGCAAGAGATGGGCTCGCCCTCCTGCTTCCTCGATCTTCTTTCGAGAGATTTCCATGGGTTCCGCGGTGCGGCCCGCGAGCAGGACCTCGGCCCCGGCGGCGCCCAGGCTCTCGGCAATTGCTCGACCGATGCCGCTGGAAGCGCCGGTCACGATGGCTGTTTGGTTCTTGAGATCAAGGGAAGCGCTCATGTCGTGGATCTCCGTGGCCCGTTCAGATGGGCGCGTAACCTGACAAAAATATAATAAAGTGTCAAGCCGGAGAGGTTGTGCTGACTCAAGGATCCAGCATTCAGCTCGATCTCGACTAGGGGATGACGCCTTGGTCCCGGAGTCGTTCGATTTGTTCGGAGTCCAGGCCTTCCTCTTGGAGGATTTCTTCAGTGTGCTGGCTATGCCCCGGAGCCGGGCGCGAAATGCGTTGCGGCGTTTTCTGAAAGCGAGCGGCGGGGCGCGCCATACGGATCCGGCCCGCCAGGGGGTGGTCTTGTTCGACGATCGCCTCGTTGTGGTTGAGTTGCGGATCTTCGAGCACATCTTCAAGGGACAAAACCGCCCCAGCGGGCACGTCCTCGGCGATCATTCGATCCAAGAGCTCTTGGGTCGAAAAGTGCGCGACTTCGCGCATGATTTCTGTGCCGAGTTCCTCCTGATTGCGAATACGACTCGGTGTGTCGCGGTAGCGAGGGTCATCACACCACTCGGGTTTTTTCAGAGCACGGAAAAGCCCATAGTACTCGGAGTCGCTGCTGGCAAACCAGATGACACGCCCATCTCGGGTTTCCCAAAGGCGATAGATTTCATACAGGGCAGCGCCTTTCCTGACGCCTTCACCGATGAAAGTGTGCTTCAGCATTCCATCCGGCCAGAAAAAAGCCAATGAGGCGTCCATCATGGGAATGTCGATGCGCTGCCCTTCGGCCCCTCTCTCGCGAGCGAAGAGCGCCGAGGTGATGGCTTGAGCCGCGGTATAGGCGCTGCTCTTGTCTGCGACGATATTTCGAACGAGATCCGGAATAGGAACGTCGGGGTTGTTTTGGACGGCAACATGACCGGTCAGGCCTTGGATGATCGGGTCATAGACTCTTCGGTTCGAATAGGGGCCGCTCGGCCCGTAGCCGCTGATCGCGCAATAGACCAAGTTCGGGTTGAGCGCATGCAGATCTTCCCAGCCGAGCCCGAGTCGCTCAGCCGCCCCGGGACGCCAGTTCTGAACGAAGACATCGGCCCCGGCGATCAGGTTTCTTAGAATCTGGCGCCCTTCTTCTTTCGAAAGGTCAAGGACCATCGCGCGTTTACTGCGATTGCAGTTCAAATAGAAAGAAGACATGTTGCCGCGATTGTTGGGGTTCAAGCGAAGGATGTCTCCGATTGCAGGCGTCTCGACTTTGATGACGTCGGCTCCTTGGTCAGCCAAAAGCATGGTGGCCAGAGGGCCTGAAACCACGGCCGAGACGTCAATGATGCGGATGCCTTCAAGTGGTCCAGTCATCCCAATTCCCTCCCAAGTGTGG
>JAQWNI010000159.1 GCA_029268645.1 Myxococcota bacterium | reverse complement strand
GACCAAAAGGCCGACGAGCCGGTTCGGATTACGTGACCTTTTCCATCAGCTACGGAACCCGTCGGGGGGCAACCAAGGCTCGGATCCTTTCTCAAATCTGTCGCCGCGGGGGGGTCTCGGGAGACGTCATCGGAGCGATTCAGCTTCAATCAGGAAGGAGCCTCTTCCAGATTGCCCGAAAAGCGGCGTCCCAGTTCGAAGAGAAAGTCAGACAACCGGACAAACGAGACCCGGGCATTCGCATCGAGCAAGTTCCGATTGAGATCGACGTACGGTCACAAAATTCGACCAAAGGCAAGTCAGCGCAGTCGACCCAAAAACGTACGAACACAGCCCCGCCGCAGCGCAGGAAGAGACGAAAACCGAATTCTCCGGCGTAAGGAATCCAAGGGAGCGGCCTCAGCTCTGTCGGGGTAATCGGTTCAACCGTCAAGCACGACGCGGCCGGCGGCAAAGCAGCCGAGCTTGAATCCAATCTGCGAAAAGGTCCTCGGATCGCAAAAACGGGTCCAGCTTCGTCAGCCGGGCGGCCAATCCGGAGAGAGCCGAGGCATAGCCTCCCTTCCTGTTCGCCAACAGATCGAGTCCCACGAAGCGCACCTCTTCGAAATACTTTGAGAATACTTTTCGCACTTCGCGTGCGGATCGATAGCGACATTCTTCCCGAAGAATCCGGTCGCATTCGGCCCCGTTCATTGGCGCCTCCAAGAGTAAACGCGATTAAAAACTCTCTCGAAAAGTGTTTCGCTCGATGAATCTCTCGATCAAAAATTATCCCGGACTACAATGATGTCGAGGCCACTTTGTTCTCTCCAGAATGCCAGAACCGCTTCAGTCGAACCCACGGCGATCGGCTTCGAATTAAATCTGTCAGGACGGGGCTCTGGTCCCTTCCAATTCTCCACGGGCCCTAATCTTCCGCCGTGCAATCAGGATGGAAAACCCCATGCAACTGGACACGGAAACCATCAAGAAGCTTCGAGACGCACTCTTGGCGCGATCAGGCCTCGACGGTCCACATGGAGCAACAAGGCGACTTGACGAAAACTCCCCCGAGATGCGTGCCCTGATTGCAAGGGTCGAACCCATGGGCGAGGCCCTCTACCTCATGATGGTCATTGATGGAAAAAACGAACCGGAGGAAAGGCAATCTCTTCGAAGAGCGATCCAGATGCTCACTGCCGACGGCCTTTCCGCTCTTACCCTCGATGCACTCTTCGACGGATACGAAGAAAGAGTCCGAGCAGAGGGAGCTGATAGTCGAATGACGCAGGTCGGCGCACGGGTCTGCGCAGACAAGGAGGACGCAGAAGCAACACTGATGCTCGCCGCTGCGATCGCCCTCGCCGATGGATCCGTGTCGCTCGCAGAGTCAGCACTCCTTGAGGGCCTTTCCGAATGGCTGGGCTTCTCGACACGCCAAGCCCAGGCTATTTTGGATCGCTAGAAGTCCAAACGAACTTTCACTTCGTCGCACCGCACTCCCGAATCGCTCACTTCAAGGCACAGGTGGCTCCGAATAGGGCCCTCCCGATCAGAAAAGATCCGAGGCACTTGCGCGGGATTCACGAAGAGCGTCCCGCCTTTTCGCACCCGACTCCGCCTCATCGCGCCGCCCTTTGTCCTCCAATGCATGTGACCCCCGACCACTGCAAGAACATTTTTTCCGATCTTTTCCGCATGTTCGAGAGCAGCTCTCAAATCGGGATCGCCCCAGTCCCCCCCACTTTCACGAAAATCACAGCCCCAAAGGTCCGTAGGATGAGAACCGAGACCCAAGGGGCCGTTGTGGCTCAAAAACAACAAATCGCCTGCGGGGGCCTGGTCGACCAGCTCCACCAAACGATCGACTGATGCCGCCAGGGAATTCACTCCATAATTGCGCGCCAAATGTTCTCCAAAGGAAAGCGACGGGCCGCCCATCGAGTAAGGCCGACCAGCGAGGACCGTGAAGGTTCCAGATGACAGCTCCAGGGGATGAAGACTGAAGCCACACACGTCGACCCTTCCAGCGGATCGAGACATCGCAGGACTTCGCTCGCCACCCCCCGCCTTAAGAATCCGAATCAGTCCTTGTTGGTGCAAAAATTCGGCTTGGATTTCCGGTTGACAGTCGACATCATTGTTTCCGGGCATCAAAAGTGCGGGCTTCGCCAGTCGCGCGATCGAGCGGGCAACTTGAACGCCCGCCGCGCCGATTCCACTCCCCAAGTCACCCGTAAAAAGCAGACATTCATAGTCCGATTGATCAAAATACTGGACATCCCAGTCGTCCCAAGCACCATGCAAATCGCCGATCACCGCAATCTTGGCAGTCTTCACGGATTCCCCTTGACGCCACGAGGCGCATCGCCCCGTAAGACGTCGGAGCCTATTCTGGAATTCGCTATTTTCACCTGCCTCATGGAAGAAATCCCGCTGATCGCCTCTGAGCCTCTTTTTTGTTTAAACGAGCCGCATCGCAAAAAAAACGACGCATTCATCATGCGTGAAGCGGCCCGAATGGGTTTTCTTATCCTCACCGACCTGCCCGAATCCATCTGCATTCGACAGAAAACTCGCGATGCGCTCTTGAGATTTTTTGATCTAAGCGAGACACAGAAACAAAGACTATCACGCAGATCAACAGTCCCTAACAATACAAACCGCTACAGAGGTTACTTTCCCCTTTCCTCTGGCATCATCAAAGAAGGCATGGACATTGGCCCCGTAGCCCCCGTCCTATCGACGCCCGGGGACGCACTGACAGAATCAACACCGTATCCAGAAGATTCAGAACTTCCGGGATGGGGCGTCCTCAGCCGACAGATCCACAGCCGACTCGAAATCGTAGGGGCTGCACTCATGCGGGCACTTGCCCGAGGTTTGGGACTCGAAGAAAATTTTTTCGCTCCAGCATTTAAGGGGGGGATCTCAACACTTCGAATCCTACGCTACCCGCCGTGGCCCCGGCTTGCGGAGCTTTACCGTTTACCTCTAAAACCGATCTCCCTGGACCGCTTTAACATCGGCGGAGAACACGTCGATTCAGGATTCGTCACCCTCCTTCAGCAGGACGGTGTCGAGGGCCTGCAAGCACAAAGCAAGGATGGGGTTTGGATCGACGTGCCGCACCTCGAAAATAGCTTGGTCGTCAATTTTGGACAGCTTCTTCAACGCTGGTCCGGTGGGCGAATCCGTGCCACGACCCACCGGGTCCTCGGACAAGACCGAACCCGTCATTCGATCCCCTTCTTTTACGAACCACGAGTCGATGCCCGCATATCACCCTTGCCATTCAGAAACGGCCCCCAGTTCGAACCTTTTTTCTACGGCGATCACCTTTGGCAGGCCATATCGGCGTTTCCCGAATTTCAGTCCACCGAACGTTTTACGAATTTCTCCGATCACAGAATACGAAATGGAGCACACTGACTTTCTGCGGATTTGAGCGCTAGGGTCTGGTTCATGTTCTAGAGCGAGCGATGGAATGCTCGCTTCCGACTAAGCACAGGAATTTCACCAACAGAAACAGCCTTCTCTCTGCGGAGCCAGCTCCATGAAAACTCTCAACGAAAAATTTGGCCAGCCTTCAGAACTAGCGATTAAGAAGATCCAGCCCTTCATGAACCAAATGGTGCAGGACTTCATCCAAGAGGCCCCTTTCAGCGTCCTCGCCACAGCCGATGCAAACGGACTATGCGACGCGTCTCCACGCGGAGGGACTCCCGGGTTTTTTAAAGTTCTCGACGAGAAGAGAATCCTTCTACCAGACATCGCGGGAAACCGACTATTCCAAAGCTTTAGTAACGTTTTATCGAATGCCCATGCTGGATTAATCTTCTTGATTCCCGGATGCGACTGGACCGTTCGCGTGAACGGGCGGGCTCAGATCGTATCGCCCGAGACAGACGGTTTTGACTGCGGCATTCCTGCGACATTCTGGGAAGATGACGAAACCCGAATCCTTCAGGCTCTTCTCATCGAAGTCGATGAAGCCTACGCACACTGCCCTCGAGCGTTCCTCTTCTCAAAGCTCTGGGATACGGGTTCAATTTCAGAAAACATTGAACAAAATGCCAACCAGATCTGGTTCAAACGGTGGCGGGAAAGTTTCACCTAGCCCTCGACACACGCCTCCGCCTTTTTCGCGCCTCGTTGCAACAATGTAAGCGAGCGACTGAACCCTCCGAGGTTGTCACCCCGTGCATTCATCAGATTTCCAAACGGCACGCAGAAGGATCGATGAGGCTAGAACTCGACGCCTAAAAAAACTTCTTCGAATTCAGTCTGCACTGGGTATTGCGGTGGCCGTACCTTTGTCTATCTGGCTCTACGGACTTTTTGCTCTGGGCATCTGGAATATCTCGGCCGTCCAGACCTTCCTTCTTTTCCTCGTTCCCTTTATGGTGATCAGCCACCGCCGGCACGTTCACTGGCCTCTCGTCTGGAAAGGAGAGGATGAACGCGGCCGCGTGAACGAACGTCGCGCAGCCTTAGGAACCCAGAAAACTTGGCAACAGATCGAGAGCGGTGAGCACGAGGCTTTTCAAAAAAAACCTCCACCGTGGACCTAAAGCTTTTTTGGCCTCCCAAACTTCGGCCACAAGCCTGAGCATCGTGGCCAAAGAGCGTGCCAAGCTTCGATGTAATCAGCTCACCGAGACCGCCGTCTCACTCAGTCGTAAATCAGGGTGATTTTTTCGCACAAGGTCTACGACCCAAGGAGCCTGAAACAACAGGACCAGGCGCCCGTCCCGGTCGATCACGAGTCGGGTGGCGTCTGAATATTCGAAAGCATCGGCCTCTAACGCCCCTTCGACCCAGCGAGCCAACGTGTACGGCAAGCGGGTCAATCGAACATCCACCCGGTATTCGGTCGCCATTCGGTGGCGCAGGACATCAAACTGCAGTTCGCCGACAGCGCCCAGAATCTGCAATGCACTGCCCCCGACGGGCTCTGTAAAGAGCTGGACCGCACCCTCTTGAGATAGCTGTTCAAAGCCTTTTGTCAGGGCTTTACGATTCAAGACTTCCGTCACTTCCACTCGAGCGAAAACCTCGGGGGAAAAACTGGGGATACCGTCGTAGCGAATCGACCGATCGTCTGACAGCGTATCGCCGATGCGAAAAAAACCGGGATCAAAGAGCCCCACCACGTCCCCCGCAAAAGCCTCATCGACTTCCTCGCGCTCTTGTGCCATCAGCAATGTCGAACGGGCAAGGCGAACCTGCTTCCCACTCGGGACATGAGTCGTCTTCATATCCCTTTCGAACTTTCCCGAGCAAATCCTCAAGAACGCAACCCGGTCTCGATGATCCGGGTCCATATTGGCCTGGATCTTAAAAACGAAAGCCGAGAAGGGGCCTTTGACCGGATCTACTTGGACTTCTTTGCTTTGACGAGCAGATGGTGGCGGCGCAAATTGGAGAAAACTTTCAAGAAAGGGGAAGACACCAAAATTCGTCAACGCGCTGCCGAAGAACATGGGCGTTTGTTCCCCGGCCCGAACTCGTTCAAGATCGAACGTTGCTCCCGCTCCATCCAATAGCTCAAGCGACTCCTCAATCTCTTCGAGATGAGGACCCAAGGCAGATCGCAGTTCGGGATCCTCCAGCGAACCGCGCAACTCCCATTGTTCAGGCTTCTCGGTCCCATGCTTCCCGCCTTTAAAAAACACCGCTCTTCGGTCGAGCCGGTCGTAGACTCCCGTGAAATCAGTGCCAGATCCAATCGGCCAGTTGACCGGTACGGCATCGATACCCAGCACCTCCTCAATTTCACTCATCAAGTCAAGAGGATCGCGGCCATACCGATCCCATTTGTTGACGAAGGTAAAAATGGGAAGTCTGCGCATTCGACAGACTTCGAAAAGTTTTCTGGTCTGAGTTTCGACACCTTTGGCACCGTCTATGAGCATCACAACGCAATCGGCGGCCATGAGAGTCCGGTAGGTGTCTTCGCTGAAATCCTTATGCCCCGGCGTGTCGAGAATATTAATCCGATGGCCGTCGTAGTCGCAGGACATCACTGAACTCGATACTGAGATTCCACGCTGCTTCTCGAGTTCTAGCCAATCACTGGTTGCATGCCGGTTCGCTTTCTGGGCTCGAACAGCACCGGCTTCGCGCAGAGCCCCCCCAAAAAGCAGGAGCTTTTCGGTGAGCATGGTCTTCCCAGCATCTGGGTGAGAAATGATCGCAAAGGTGCGACGTCTCTCGACCTCCCTCTGAATCTGTCGATCCGCGCCGTTCATGAGACCTCTCCAGAATTCCCGAAGACCGGTAGATAACGAAACTTTCGCCTTCTCCCAAATAGCCCCCCCAATGGATCGTTGGGCGCACCAGAGCGCACGAGGATGCGCTCATCGACTCGCCTTTGCCTTCGCGCCACGGTAGGGTCTGATTTCGACCCTAGCCAGGAGCAATGATCCAGCATGAGAAAATGGGCCAAGACCCTCCTCGGCACCCTGCTCACAAGCTGGGTGCTCGTGGCGCTCTTCCCGGGCACCCTCACAGCCCAGCCGTCTAGTCCCAAAGCGAACGTGATCCTCCTCATCGGCGATGGGATGGACGATGTCCAGATTTCGATCGCGCGGAATTACCTGAGAGGAGCCCGCGGTCGACTCACCCTGGACACGCTTCCTGTTCGCAGCACCGTCCAGGTCCTCACGGTCGACGAGAAGAACCCCTCCCGGTCGGTCTACGTCGCCGACTCAGCCAATAGCGCTACCGCCATGGCCACAGGCCACGTCACGAGTCGAGGCCGAATCGCCACTGGCGCGGGCAGCGACGAAGACCTCGAAACTGTCGCCGAAAGAGCCGCCAAGCACGGGTATAAGACAGGGCTGGTCACGACTTCCAGCATTACGGACGCGACCCCCGCCTCATTTGCTGCACACATCAAGCTGCGAATTTGCGCAGATCCCGCCCACATGGTCGATGTCGAATACAAGGGCATCCCCCTCGGCAGCTGCCCGGAGGACCTGATCGCCCAAGGGGGACTGGGCTCCATCTCGGAGCAACTCGCTCGCTCCAAGATCGACGTCCTCTTGGGGGGTGGAAAGAAGCACTTCGAAGTGCCCACCGAGAGCGGCGAAGAAACGGTCAGCGAGCTCGCCGAACAAAATGGCTTTGCCGTCGTCAGCAATCTGGCCGAGTTGCGAACGACTCCGCTAGATCAAAGAGTCTTGGGCTTATTCGCCGAGAGCACCCTCCCCGTCCGCACCCTGGGCGAGGCGGGACGCTCCGGAGAAAAACCGGACCCGAGCCTTCTCAACAGTCTTCATTGGTACCTGGGCAGCGTCGAACTTCCGGAACCGATGGTCTGCGTACCCAACCCAGAATATGGAAAGACTCCGACCCTACAGGCCATGACCGAGGCTGCCCTCCAACGGCTCAACGTGAATAACGACCGGGGTTTTTTCCTGATGATTGAATCAGCGTCGATCGACAAACAAGCCCATGCGAGAAATGCCTGCGGCTCGATCGGCGAGCTTGAGCAACTCGACGAAACACTTCAGAGCGTCTTGGCCTTCGCACAAAAAAACCCAAACACACTCGTGCTGGTCACGGCGGACCACGGCCATGCGGCACAGATCGTGCCCTATAACAGCCTTTTCGAACAATTCGGCGCACCCGTTTTCAGTCCTGGGCATTTAGTCCGTTTAACGACACCGGAAGGGTCAGGACTCGCCATCAACTACGCGACCAACGATTTCCTGATGGAGGAACATACCGGAGCCCAAGTGCCCTTAATGGCGAACGAAGCGGGTCAAGGGCAGGTCCCTGCCATGCTTACCCAACCAGAGATTCACGCCATAATCGAAGAGCACCTCAATCTATCGGCCGCCCCATAGCGCATGCAAAACTTGAAGAGCACACAAGGACGGTTCAAACTATCGCGTCAGCGACCTATGAGGAACGCTTGTTGCTCCACCTACTCAAGACGACAACCGGCCTAGCACTGCTGACTTCGCGAGGAGGACATAGAAGATGAGGCGAATAGTCCCGAGAGAGTCGAGCACAGACAATCCCAGTGACCCGACCGGCGTCGAGTGGGTCGATGTCGACCTCGAAGACCCCGAAAGCCTGTCGTGGCTCGAACAGGACTCTAGCCTCAACGACGAGACTCGAAAACTGCTGGTCAACAACGAGCAGCGCAATCGACGATTTGTCGTATCCGAAGGCCTGTTCCTATCCCTGTGCTATCCCGCCGAAGCCCAGAGGGAACCAGGCACTGAACCCATTTATCGAGTCGGCATTCTGGTCAGCCAGGATCGATTCATTACGGTCCGTCGGCACAGCATTCCCGCGATCGAGCAGCTTTGGGAGACACTCCAGGGCGAGACTGAGATCCTCAGTTCGGGATGGAGCTATTTATCTCGACTCGTTATCCGCGTTGCTGCTGAGGTGGAATGGATCCTCGATGATACCGCCGACGAAATCGATCAACTTGAAGACCATGTCTTCGAGGGCACTTCACAACCCCCGATCGACGAGATCGGAAAACTCCGCCGTCAACTCATTCTCGACAGACGGCATATCACGGCCCTAAATCGAGTCATAGAGGAAACCCTCGACGATCATCGAATCGCTCCGTCGAGGGAAGAATCGGCGGCACTTGCCTCAGGGTCTCAGCTGGTCATTCGCCAAGTTCGGACGGTAGAATTTTTTCTTGAGCGGGCCAACTTAATTCAAGACCAAATTCAGAGCCTCCTCTCCGATCGAATCAATACTGCGACGTTGCGTCTCGGAGTCGTAGCCACTGTCTTCCTTCCCTTGGGATTCCTCACGGGACTACTGGGAATCAACGTGGCCGGAATGCCCGGAAGTCACAATCCCATCGCGTTCTGGGTCGTCTGCGCAATTCTAACGGTCCTCGCCGTCGGCGCGTGGATTTTAGTGGGGCGCCTCCACCGAGATGATCTCGAAACGAAATCCAAAAAGCGTCGGTCACGGGATGCTGCTCAACAGACGAATAAGAAAAGCTAATCCCTCGACGATGGAGGCCAGACTTCTTCATTGGGCCAACTGGGGGCATGTGTTCCCGGCGGCATCGACGGGCGCAAGGAATCCAACTCAAATCCGTCAAACCGAGCAGCATGCGGTATAGCCGTGAGCCGTCCGAAACCGGATGCCCGAGTTGTCGAACTCTTGCGCAGCCCCAGTGAAGGAACGGCCTCGCCGAAGTTGACCCGACCCAGCCCCCTCAACCAACGCGCCGTCGCCGCCAACGAAACCTGCACATGCCAGGACCCTCCTTCTTCCTGCTGCCTCAACAAGGCAACCTGACCACCGAACGCCATTAGGTAGCCCGACGCGTAGTCTAAAATCTGGAACGGCAATGCCTTCGGAATCGACTCCCCGACTGCGTTGGCCTCAGCCAGATTGAATCCGGTCGCTGTCTGCACAAGCGAATCGAAACCTCGTCGCCCAGCCCATGGCCCCTCGCCGCCATAAGCGGAAAGCGAGACGTAGACAATGCCCGGGCGAATTTCAGCAAGCTGACTCGGCGAAAACCCTCGCTCGGCCAGCGCGCCGGGGCGATAGCTTTGAACAAAGAGGTGCGCATCACGAGAAAGGCTATGAAGGCGCTCGAAGCCGGACTCTTCGTCCAAATCGATGTACGCCGAGAGTTTCCCACGACTTGTCTCTGCAATGGCATCGATGTTGGGCAAACGCGGGCTATTGACCAGAAGCACGTCGGCCCCATAATCAGCCAAAGTACGACCGCAAACGGGCCCAGCCAGAATGCGAGTCAAGTCCAAGACCCGAACTCCCGAAAGCGATCGGGCATCCTTTGGGAGCGTCGGCCACTCGATCGGCGCCGCTTGGCCGATCTTCTCAATCCGAACGAGGGGCTGTCTCTCGACAGCTCTCGCCGCGGCCAGACGGTCCCACTGCTCAAAGGAACGAGCGGCCGACACCACAAGGCCCGCATCCGCAGCGGCTGTTTCGAAATCGACTGCTCGCCAGCTCAAGAGGGCCGCTTCGAGCTTCGCTTTGCTGATCTGATCGGTACGGCCTTGAAGATCCAGTAGCCGAAGCACACCGTCTCGATGATGATCAAAGTTGGCATGAATCCGAACAAAGCCATCGGCACATGGGTAAATCCCGGACAACGGAGCCCAAGTATCCGGAGTCCGACCATCGACCGCGAAATAGCCCGTGCATTCACGTTCTGCGTCGGCCCTGTCGACGCTCACCCTCCGCCTACGCCCCCCTCGAACAACGCCCACGACCGTCGATGCAAGGGCCGCGCAGGCAACTGTTGATTGAGCTGCTAAAGCGGCGTGAAAAGAGCTCGGAAGCAGCGACTCCTCACCCGTCAGGTCAAGATTCGAAAGGTCAGAGGGCTTCAAACTCGCATCGGTCCAGATTTGCCTGACAACCTGATTGCTAGATCGCTGCTTCGTGACCATCCCGCTGTCGACTTCAACTGATTCGGGCACGTGGTTTTCGGCTCCCTCTCTTCCTGCCGCTCGATCATGAGGATGACCCGTCCGACAACGTTCCGGCTACTTCAAGAGACTCCTCGACCCACATTCCCCTCCGAGAAGCGCTCTGCCCAACGAGCGTGTCGATGAACCCGGCCCGGCTTTCTCTCTTGGGTGTTTATCACCACTATAATTTGCTTATACTACTCATCCCATCACCGCCCCGTCCCCCGTCGAACCCGCCGCCTTCCGCCAGGAGCCCCCCATGAAGATCCCGGTTTCTACTCTCCTCGTTGCCGTTTCTGCGTTCTTCCTCAGCAGCCCCGCCACCTCTGAAGCCCCCCCTGACACATCGCAGCCCAACGTGGCCCCGCGTTGTGAGTCCGCCCTCGATCGCGCCGCCGGCCAGTACAGTCGATGCTTACTGACAGCGAGCGGGCGGTTCGCCAACCGAGGAAACGAAGACGAGCTCACCATACGGCAGGATCAGTGCCACGCTCGCTTCGATTCAAGGGTTGCAAGGGCCTTTGAACGCTATGGACGCGAAGCCTGCACCCCCTTCGCAGCTGAAATGGCCAATCGGACTGTCACCTATGCCGAGGAGACCGCGAGCCAAGCAGCGGGGAAAACCCTCGGCCCAAAATGCGCAGCCGAAGCGGACTTCTCAGGCAAGTTTGGGCATGGGAGCATGGACTATCAAGGATACAGCCGAGAAACGGCCGAAGTTTCTGCCGGCGTGTGGCCAGAACCCTGGGAATTCGAGATTGTGCCTGGTGATTTCAAACATGCCTTCACGGTTCTGAACGCGGCCAACGATCAAGTCAAGGCCATGTGCATCGCGCAACCTTGGCAGCCCGCCATATTAGAGTGCATGGACGTTGACGATCTCGGGATCTTCACTTTCAAAGCCACCGAGATCAGTTCGGAATGCTCAGTGATGACTTACATCTACGTGCATCGAGAGCTTGGCGGAAGCTGCGATGAAGAGGCGGATGTCAATTGCCCCGGGCAACCCTTCATGTCTACATCAGTGGGTCGACGAATCGACCCCTGACTTCCTATTCGCTTGCGTCGGGCGCTGATCCTCGTTCGGAAAACGGGCCCAATGCGGGGATCTACCGAATCGAATCAGCGTTTTTGCCAAGTCGATTGGTGTCCCGAGCGGATCACCACCAGCACTTTCGCGACATCGGGCGTGTCCAACAGCAAGGGCTCTTCAAGAATTCTCGATTCAAGGCTCCATCCAGCCGCCGCAACGGCGTCGGGATTGGGAAAAAAATCGCCAAGAGACTCGGGGTCCTGAAAATCCGGGATGACACGATCCTCCACGTCAATCTGGTAAGCGAGCAGGACGTAGACCTGACCCCCCGGATCAGTCAGCTCATGCGCCCGGCGCCCGGCCTCAAAGCCC
>JAQWNI010000158.1 GCA_029268645.1 Myxococcota bacterium | reverse complement strand
CATCCAGAGGAAATTCCCAACGTAATCGTAACGATTGTTGGGAAACATAAAGGGTTGACCGATCGAATGCTTGTAAGCGTACGAGGCCATGGTCGGAAGCTTCGCAATGAGCCGATGAACCGAAATTTCAACTTCTCGGGGGTCTCTCGGGTCCAAGGAGTCCGGGTAAAAAGTGGCGAGTGCGCCCACCGCCGCCGAGCAGGCCGCCATCGGATGGGCGTCTTTAGGCAGGGCGCCGTACAGCTTCTTGAAGTCCTCGTGCAGCATGGTGTGTTGGCGAATCGAGTCCTTGAAGTAGGACAGTTGGTCACCGCTGGGCAGGCTGCCGTACATGAGCAGGAAAGAAACTTCGAGGAAACTCGATTTATCAGCCAGCTCTTCGATGGGAATGCCGCGATAGCGCAGGATCCCTTTTTCTCCATCAATGAAGGTGATGTCGCTCCGGCAGGAGCCGGTGTTCGCATAGCCCGGGTCGAGGGTGATGTACCCGGTGTCCGACCGCAGCCGGCTAATGTCGATGGCGCGCTCGCCTTCGCTGCCCTCGATCACGGGTAGTTCGATGGTTTGGTCTCCCAGGCGGAGCTCGGCGGCTTTCGGCATAATTTTCCCTCTCTCTTTTTGCTGTTTCTCACCTAAACGAGGCGGCGGTTCAGCAACCTAACCCGCGGTGATGCGGAAGAATGAACCTGAGGTCATTTTCCCCGGGGTGCACATGCCGCCAAGAAGGCGCTCACCAATCGATCCGGCTCGATCGGTGGATCTCCTTATGGCGCGCGGCCTGATCGGCCGGACTCGTCAGAACCCGGCTTCCTTGGGCGGACCGTCGTGAGCCGACTGGTCTGACATCGAAAACATAGCGAAAGGCCGCATTTTTGGATAGGCGTCGAGCGGACCCGCCAGGTCGCTCTGAGGGCGATCAACTGCGTCAAGGGTGGCCGACTAACCGAGATTCAAGTCATCCGCCAGCGCGTTTGGCGGGGATTTTACGCCGAGCGAGCTCTTCCATGATCTCATCCCGTCGGTCGCCTTGAATCTCGATGACCCCTTTCTTGAGGGCCCCCCCGGTTCCACAGAGACGTTTGAGATCTCGAGCGAGTTCGTTCAGCTCTTCGGAGCGTCCCGGTAGCCCTGTGATTGTCGTGACCGTCTTGCCCCCCCGGCCCTTACTGGAACGAGAGACGCGCGCGATTCCATCGCCATCTGTGTTGAGAACCGCACCACGCGGGTTGGCTCGACATGCACATCGTTTTGGGGGCAGCCCGCAGTGGGGGCACAGCCTGCCCTGGTCGGAAGAGTAAACCGAGCGGTCGCGGTCGGAGCGGGACATACGAGTAGGGTAGCAGGACGAGGGGGTCGTCGTCCGGTTTCATTGGTGAACGAGCACGCGGCCGCTCATTGTGTCCGAAGTCTAGAGGACCGCCTGCCTTCGTCGACGATCAAGAGCACCTCCCGGGTTCAGCCCGTGATTCATGAAAGATGAAGGGCAGATTTAGTCATCCGGCCCGGCCATGAGATTGCGATGGTCGACCATGATGCAGCGATCTTGTATCACCGCAATTCCCGCTGCGCGCAGTCGGGCCGCGGAGGGGCCATGGTGGATGCCAAGCTGCATCCAAACGGCCTTTGGAGCGGCTGTCATTCTTAGAATTTCGTCGACATGCTCGGGAATGTTTTCAGCCGCTCGAAAGAGGTTGACGAGATCGACGGAGAGACCGGCAGCTGTGACGGCGTCGAGATCCGGATAGCTGGGTTCACCCAGGATCTGCTCCCATTTGGGATTGATGGGCAGGATTCGGTAGCCCTGGCGCTGCAGATAGCGGGGAACTCGAAAGGCATCTTCGGTTTCAACCCCTTTGATGCCAACGACGGCAATGGATGCAGTGGCCTGAAGGAGGGCTTTTAGCTGCGCGTCGGTCTGCTGCGCTTGATGGGCGGGTGACCGACTGTGAACCTCTGACATGGCGGGCTCTCCTGGTCTTCTTGGCCGGCCTGGGAACCGGCCTCGGGCAGGGAATTCGCTCTACCCGCGACGCGCCGCCCGGGGGTGCTCAGCCAAGATAACCTCCGTGGGCGTCACCGGGTAGCCGGAGTGAAGTTCTCTGGCATCGACATCGACCGATATCGCCTCTAGGGTTCTCGATCATGGCATTCAAACATCGGCTTTTCTGGTTTTTTCGGTTTTCGCAACGGGTTGGCCTCATCGTAGCCCTCGCGGTCCTCATGGTCCCGCCGGCCTTGGCTGAGCTCGCCGACCCGGTGGATCGGCTCGAGATGTTCGAGCTCGACAACGGTCTTCGTGTTCTCACGATCGAAGATCACAGTACTCCCGTCGTTGCGTTTCAGATGTGGGTGCACGCCGGCTCGAAGGACGAAAGCTTTCATACCGGGATCGCTCATCTCTTCGAACACATGATGTTTAAGGGCTCTGAAAACATCGGCGAGGAAGAACACGCGCGGTTGATTGGTGCGAGGGGCGGGCGTATCAACGCGTACACGTCCCGAGATGTGACCGTTTATCACGAGGATGTGACGTCCGAGTCGCTCCCCCTTGTAATTGACCTTGAGGCCGAGCGGGTGGCCCGTCTCGATATTAGTCAAGAGAATCTCGATGATGAGCGGGAAGTGGTGCTAGAAGAGAGGCGTCTCCGTATCGACGACAATCCAGGGGGGCTCGCCTTCGAGGCATTGGCCGCCTTGAGCTTCCAGGCCCATCCCTATCATTGGCCGGTGATTGGGTGGCGGGCGGACATCGAAGCGGTGACGCTGGAGGCCTGCCGTCGCTTCTTCGATACCTACTACTCTCCGAACAACATCACGATTGTCATCGTCGGCGACTTTGATACTCGGCAAGCGGTTGAGCAAATCGAGCAGGCTTTTGGGGGCCTTGAGCCGGCAGCCGAAATCCCGCGTAACCCTGGTCAAGTTGTGCCGCTTCGCGGTGAGAGGCGTTCGGTGATTCATTATGACGTCCAGGCGCCGTTGCTCTACGCGGCTTGGCACGCCCCGGCGACAGGGCACCCCGATGCGGATGCGCTGGATGTCACGAGCCAAATTCTCTCGGCGGGACGATCGAGCCGTCTCTACCGGGCCTTGGTCTATGACCGCGAGGAAGCACTCTACGCCCAAGGGGGCTATTGGGAAATGCAAGAGGCTGGCCTGTTTTTTGGCGTAGCGGGGGTACGCCCGGGCGTCGAGATTGGGACGGTCGAAGAGGGGTTTTTTCAAGAGGTTGAGCGTCTCCGCACGGAGGGTGTCGAAGAGGCAGAAGTCGCAAAGGCGAAGCGGCAGCTTGAGGTGAGTCTTGTCAATGGGCTCTCGACTGCTCATGCCTTGGCGAGCCGGGTCGGTCGGGAGAGTGTATTGACCGGGCGTGTTCGGCCCTTGCAAGAGCGCCTTGAGGCTATCCGAGCGGTGACAGCCGAGGATGTTCAACGGGTCGCCCAGACCTACTTGGACCCCGAGCGCCGGAGCGTGGTCCACGTGGTGCCGCCGGTGGCTGAGGCCCAACTCGAGTCAGAAGAGCAGAAGCGGGGGGGAGAGTGATGGGTATGAGGGTGAAATCGACCGATGGTGTTCATGTCACTCGCGTCGGCTGGTTCCTCGTCGCGTTGTTGGCTTTTGCGGGTTGTCGGCATGGGGTTGGGCACCATCGGCCGGCCTGGGAAAAACCTCCGCCCCCGGTTCAGGCGGCCGCTGTGGTGGCGCCCGGCTCATTGCATCGCGCGAATCTCAAAAATGGATTGACGGTCTTGGTCCTCGAAGACCACCGGCTGCCCCGCGTCGCGCTCGATTTGACGGTTCGACGGGGAGCCGGTTCGGTGAACCCCGATCACGCGGGTTTGGCGGCCTTTACGGCCGAGTTGATGAATCGGGGAGCCGGTGAATCAAATGCGTTGGAACTGGCGCAACGCGTTGATGATTTGGGGGCAGGTCTGGCCGTTGTGGCGGGTTGGGACGCCATGGATGTGGGCGTGAGCGGTCTTTCGAGCGATCTGAGTTCGCTCTTTGAGATTCTGCGGGAAGTTGTCTTGCTGCCTCGCTTTGAGGATGGGGAAGCCCAAAAAGCTCGATCTGAGCAGCTGGCTGGTCTGGCCGCGACCCGAGACGACCCGTCATCGTTGGCCCGACAGTCGGCGATGCGCGTTCTTTATCCAGGCCATCGGTATGGAGCGCCCCTGGAAGGGACACCGGAGACCGTCCAAGGTTTGAAGGCTCAGGACGCTGAAGCTTTGCATGCTCGCTATTTCGTACCCGGCAACGCGATTCTTGCGGTCGTGGGAGACATTGAGGCCCAAGATATAATCGACCGGGCTCGGACTGCATTTGGCCAGTGGCCGAAGGGAGAAGTGCCGGCCGAAACACCAGCGCCTCCCGCGGCGACGCCGAGTCAGCGCCGCATCGTGATTGCGGATGCTCCGGATCTTGTTCAGTCGAGAATCATCATCGGTCATGAGGGAATCGCGCGCACAGACGACCGGCGTGTCCCCGCCGGCTTAGTGAACGCGACTTTAGGCGGGAGTGGATTCTCTTCACGGATGATGAAGAATTTGAG
>JAQWNI010000157.1 GCA_029268645.1 Myxococcota bacterium | reverse complement strand
GAGAACACTCGGTCCCTGGAGCGGTCCGGTCGAACCACCGCCGTGTGACTAAGCACTCAGTCCTTTCAGATTTGATCCGACGATCTTGGACCATCGCCTGTGGTAATTTTACACCACTAAACGCAGGAGAAGTAGATTTTTTGGCTTTCAGGCGAAATCTCTCGAGGGCGGCTGTGATGACTACCTGATCAGCTGGGTTTTCAGCGCGAATCGGTCGCTAAAATAGTTTTGCATATGAACTGCAAATAATTGGAGATCAGTGGGAGTCCGCGCGCTCCAGATCCCCGGGACCCAAACAGGGAAGGGGCATCGCTGCAACCGGAATTCTCTCGGAGGTTGTCGCGATGGAGCTTGCAGCGGAATCGCTCTGGAGCGCTTGGAGAACCGCAACGGGTTAGGTCAGACCTCTTGATCTCCCAGCCAGCAGTCCCGATCGCTTGAAGATGGGGCAAGCATAGGAACCGCTGATTTTCAGGGACCTCAGTCGGGATTCTCGAGAGTGATCTGGTCGGCTAGAGCTGGCCAGTTCAAAAATTTTCCTCACGAGAATACAGGCGGCGATTGATCTGCTGACCTGTAGGGACTGTTTCGCGGTGTGCGGTCGGTAGACGGGGATGAAGCCAAGAGCCCTTCCTCAGCAGCTGATCACAATTCGGCGGCGCTGGCTTCTGCAAAAGTGATCGGAAACGTCCATTTGCAAGCAGACATGCACTCTCCAATGATGACAAAATGGATTCTTTTTAAAAAAAGAGCTGTCACCTCTCCATTTTCCTTCACTATGGCAAGAACGCTATGCGAACCGACTTGTTGGTCTCCGGCTGCTCGGACTTCATCGAGTCGAACCGACTCGGTAACGGATGGAAGGCTAACTTTGATAACGCTGTGCTCCGTTCCGACTCAACAGTCAAGCGCAACGATTCTGTCGTTTTTACGAACCCTAAAGCTCAGGTTTGACGGAACACTTCTGTCTACAACAATCTATCCGAGGGCCGCAAAGACTATTCGTTTAGGTTCTGAGTCAAAAAATTGAGAGAGGCATGCTGATGCGAATCCGGGTACGTCGTTGGATGGTTGTTTTGACGCTGAGTCTGCTCTGGGGCTTTGCGAATCAGGCTGAAGCCGGAACGGATGAGGCCAGCCGCTGTAGCGCACTCATGCTTCGCGGTTACGAGAAAGGTCTGAGCTGCTCAATTCGACTGGAGCGAAGGGCGCTGCTGAATGCCGAGGACGCCGACACGAGCGGGTGCGATTCGGTCGTGGCCCGATTCATTCGGCGGGCGAAACGACGATTTGGTGAGGCATGTCCGTCAGAGAGCTCGGTGGCTGATCTGGTCGATCTTCATGGTGAGGCTGCCGATGGTCTGGTCGAAGCCGTTTCGGAAGTCGGCTTTACGCCGGACAAAACCTATATCGTGATTACTCTAGATGATGGCCTCCGCGCAGAAGATATGCCTATCTTAGAACCGTTCCTGGCCCTAAAAAATCCCGACCAGACTGCCGTGAGAATGACTTCCTATACGCGGACAAATGGAACCGAATTCGCGCTGCTCGAGCATTGGTATTCGACCGGCAATGAAGTCGCGAATCACACCGTCTCTCATGGTCCCTCGGCGCAGAATAATGCTTTTAAGTTGGCCGACGACTGGAGTCCACAGGGCGCCTCTTCCTGGACCCAAGAGCTGACCGATCAAGACGCGATCATGGCACTGTGGGGGAATGTGCCGTCCAATGACGTGGTTGGCTTTCGCTGTCCGTATCTCGGATGCAATCAAGCTTTGTTTGCGACAACTCTTCCAGCTTGGGCTGAGCCAAAGCTTCAAGCAGGTGCGCCTGTCGTCTACGACACCTCTCTGGGGATCATTCCCGGGCCCGCAGACGGGTTTGCCCCGCCATTTCCCTTGTCGAAGTGTTCCGAAATTGTGAACGTCTACGCCAATCAAAACATTGATGGGACGCTCAAGAAGTGCGAGAGCCCGCCTCAAGGCTGTACCGCGGGGTACGATTGTGCAGCCTATTGGGGTCTTGATGATCTTGAAGATCCTAACCTCTGGGAGTTTCCAATTCCGCCCATGTTGCGACCCAACCCTGCGGGTGGGCAGCTCCCCTACTACAACAATCAAGAGCCAAGCGACGGAGGAGACTCTCCGGAAACTGTCCGAGGCATTTTTGCTTACAACTATCAGCTGGCCAAGAACACCCATACTCCGATGATGATTGCTCTTCATACATCATGGCTACAGGATCGAACTGGGCAAGAGGGAAACGCCGCTGGGTTGCTGGCGTGGATGACCGAGGTGCTGGATCCGAGTAGCGCAAATTACGACTCTGATATCCGGTTCGTTACCGCAGAGGAAGTGGTCAAAATTTACGCCGCTGAAGACGAAGGGGCCGCATCAGCTCGAACTCCAGGTCAGGCTTCATGTGACTACAATGCGCCGACTTCAAGCTGTGCAGGTCTGATTCCCAGTCGACTCGGTGGGCCCTCGGGTGCGGACTGCGACTCCCAATGTGGGAGTTCCATGTACGGACGCGGAGCGGATGGTGCTCTTTGTCAGGACCCGTATCCCCTGACAACGACGACGTGCAATGCGACCTGTGGAGGCCCGGAGGAGGGCCAGCAGAACAGTGACTTTACGCCGGGTGCGGGTCCCTGGACTGGCAATGTGGGCGGGAACTGTACGTTGGGCGACACGTGTGGTTTTTATCCAGAAGCCGCTGTCTCCCAAGGTGCGCAGACCTGTTCGGCGGCCAGTCCCTAAACGAATTATCTCGCGTTTCACGGGAGGGCCAGGAGGTTTTGGATCTCGTTGGGTGTGGTGAGTGCGCTCAGTTCGAGGATCGCAATGCGCTTAATTGTTTGGCGGTTTTTGGCCCACACGGTGTGGGTGCCTTCTGAAGCGCGACTCTTTTTCTGATCCTTGATCCTTCTGTTTAGGTGTTCAACGATGGAACTATGCTGTCTGCGCTCGCTTGAATCTGAGGCGCTGATTAAGCTGTGACTGCCTCGACTGCGGACGAGTTCTGTCTTGATTCTCGTCTGTATTTCAAGGTTGCTGGTTTATCCAGTGGGCGCCGCCATCGATGGCGGAGAATTGATCCGAGCTCGCTGAAAGCAAGTCAGATGGCTTGATGCTGACGGCTGTAGCCGGGTGGGCCATTTAGCTGACGATCAACGATTCGGTTTTGCGCGGGGCCGACGCACGGGCCGTCAAAAGAGCCTGCGAAATTCTTAAGGATTGTTTTGATATGTCGTGCCAGAGCACCGCCGTTCTCTTGACCGTGCCTTTTGCGACATCCCGACCCTACGAATGGTGAGCTGGCGACCGCCTTGCGTTGATGCTGGTCAGGGACGTGCCTCGTTTTCTGCTCGGAAGACTGAGGCTCTCCCGGTCCGATGATGGCGAGATCGATGCTTTTTTTTGATCCGATGGTGTCAACCCTGACCTTTGGTTTCACATCTTTTGGTGAGGGGCTGGGGGTCCATCGTATTTTTTCCCTCTTTGGCCAGGAGCAGGAATGGTTCACAGCTAGGCCATGCGTTAGCCTTCTTCGCAATTCTAAAGGTCGCTTAACAAGGGGCTACTATCCGTTTGAGTTGGGCTCACGTAAATATCGTTTTAGCGGGATTTCTGTTCTGCATCCTATTGTCTTGCAACGAGCCCTCGGGTGAGGTGGTCTCGGCGCTGCCTGTCCCAGCACCCGATTTTCCGCTGATCACCGAGGTCGATGCGACCCAGGCGACGGCCCCAAAATTGCCGAGCGTTCGTCCTCCCCAGGACTCGCCCAACATTGTCCTGATCCTGACCGACGACGTGGGCTACGGGGTCCCCAGCACATTTGGGGGGCCAGTCGAGACTCCCGCCTTGGACCGATTGGCCGAGAACGGACTGAGTTATACACGCTTCCATACAACGTCCCTCTGTTCTCCGACTCGGGCAGCCCTGAAATCGGGTCGAAACCATCACATGGTCAATGTCGGCTCTGTTCAGGAAATTGCGACAGCTTTTCCTGGAAATACTGGCCAGATTCCAAACACCGCCGCACCGCTGGCTGAGATCCTTCGATTGAGTGGCTACAACACGGCTGCTTTCGGGAAGTGGCATGAAACGGCTCTGACGGATACCAGCGTTTCTGGGCCGCAGGACAACTGGCCAAATCGACAGGGGTTTGAAAAATTCTATGGATTTGTCGGGGCGGAAGTGAACTTCTATCGCCCGAATATTCACGACGGCTTTGCGTTGGTTGACATCGAAAAGGTCCGTGGTCCGGATTATCACTTTGATGCGGACATTGCCGATCAGGCCATTTCTTGGATGAAGGCACAGAAGGCAATGACGCCGGACAAGCCATTTTTTGTCTATTTTGCGACGGGCGGCGTTCACGCTCCGCACCACGTGCAGCGAGAGTGGGCTGATAAGTACGCAGGGAAATTCGATCAAGGATGGGACAAGCTTCGAGAAGAAACGTTGGCACGCCAAATTGAAAACGGAGTTGTCCCTGAAGGCACGGTGCTGGCACTCAAGCCTGAGGAAGTGGACGATTGGGATTCTCACTCAGCTGAGGAGCGAGAACTCTATGCGCGACAAGCGGAATTCTTTGCTGGCCTTGTTGAGCACACTGACTATCAGGCCGGAAGAGTGATTGAGGCGCTCGAAGACATGGGCATCCTTGAGGATACGCTGGTCATTTACATATCGGGTGACAATGGGACGAGCGCGGAAGGGGAGCGGGACGGGTATTTCAATTGGTATTCCATGATGAATCGAGAGCCCGAATCTGTCGACTACCAGCTTTCGCGTCTCGACGAGTGGGGCACAGTTGAGAGCTATCCCCATATGGCTGCTTCTTGGGCGGTCGCCTTTGATGCGCCCTTTGCGTGGACCAAACAAGAAGCAGGTGACTTCGGGGGCACGCGGAATGGTACGGTGATTCATTGGCCCAGCCGGATTGAATCGAAGGGCGAAAAACGCAATCAGTTCGGCCATGTTATCGATATTGCGCCAACGATTCTTGAAGCCGCAGGCATCCCCGAGCCAGAATATGTGAATGGTGTGAAGCAAATTCCCATGCAGGGGACAAGCCTTGTCTACTCATTTGAAGACGCGGATGCACCGGAGCGGCACACCACTCAGTACTTCGAGATGGTTGGGAATCGCGGGATCTATCACGATGGCTGGTTTGCCCGGGTGATTCAGACGACGCCATGGAATCCGAAACCCCGCTATCCGATTACGAGTCTCGATGGATGGGAGCTGTTTGATCTCTCAAAAGACTTCTCTCTGAGTCAGAATGTCGCCAATGACAATCCTGAGAAACTGAACGAGATGATTGAGCTTTTTATGGAGCAGGCGGTCGAAAACCATGTCTTGCCTCTGGATACCCGTCTGCTCGAAAGGATGGATCCCAAAATGGCTGGACGACATGATTTGATGGGCGATCGAACTTCGTTGACCGTATTTCCCGGAATGATTGGAATGGCCGAAGACACGTTTTTGAACGTCAAGAACCGGTCGAGTCGAGTTACGGCTGTGATCGATACGCCGGAGGGAAGTGAAGCTAACGGTGTGATTCTGGCGCAAGGCGGGAGCCATGCCGGATGGGCCCTCTATGTTTTGAAGGGGCGTCCGGCTTTTGCCTACAACTATTTAGGGCACGATGTGACGACTCTTCAATCGAGTGAGATTCTACCCGCTGGTCGTTCAACGATTACGTATAACTTCGAGTACGATGGCGGGGGGCGCGGGCAAGGAGGGACAGGGATTCTCTCGATTAACGGAAAAGAAGTGGCTCGAGAGCGAATCGCAAAAACTGTGATGAACGCTTTTACCGTTGACGAGACGACCGACGTAGGGGTCGATTTGTCCACCCAGGTGGCCCAAGACGTCTTTGCCAATGCGAAGGAGTCGTTGTTTCAAGGCCAGATTGAAAATGTGACCGTTGAAATCTTAGACCGCGAGGACGAAACCTCGTGATGTCGGAGTCGTTTCTCGTCGAGTGCCCCCTTCGACGCCGATCAATGATGGGCTTTGTGGGTTCGCCTTAGCTGGCGCGGACCTCAGGCCGGGGCTAGTTGGTAAAAACGATGTATTCGTCGTCTTCTTTAAGCTCTTCTTCGAGAGTTTTGACAACGGCCAGGGGGATCTCCAGTTGAGGTGGCCATGCGGGCGGAAGCTGGTCTTGATCGATCGCTCGTATGTCTCTCATCATGCTCGCGACTTGCTCGGGCATCTCATTGGCCAAGTTTTTGGCTTCCAACGGATCTAGGTCAAGGTCGAAAAGCCAAATGCGGTCCTGATCTTCCAGCCACTGTAGTTTCCACCTGCCTTGGCGGTCAGATCGGTATTTTCCAGTTTTACATTCTCTCGATGTTTTGAGCCGAGTTGAGACGATGTGCCGGGTGTTGGACGTCGGTCGAACGAGGTTGGTAGGGCGGAGCTCCTCCCCTCTGAAAGCGTGACTTGACCCTTAAGCCGGTGCGTAGGATAGGCGCGTACCAGGGTTGTAGGCGCCTGATTCCTTTTTGAAAAGACTCTCTTTGCATGACTGTGCTGGCCCAGTTTTGAATACGAGGATAATTGCGGAAGTCGATGACGCCGGTTCGAGACATCAGGAAATACTGCACGAACCAAGCAATGTCTGCGTAAGAGTATTATTCATCGGCCACCAGCCATGTCTGATCAGAGAGGTTCGCTTCGAGCCGGTCAAACAAGGCAAACAGTTGACTCTCAGCGTCAATGACTTGCTCCTCGGAGAAGCCCGCCGAGGCACGCTGATGAAATTCAGCAGCGGCGGTGTCTGCTCTTTGTTTTTCGAGATATCGCTGCATTGCTTCCGGCGATTTATGACCACCAAAGGCCACGGCATAGATATATGTCTTGATCACACCGTTATGGAGCGAATCTCGGGGGATTCGGCTTCGCGGATCGGCATTTTTGTTTTTTCCTCTGGCGGGAATTGGACGTTTGGGCGCGAGGGGACAGTCGAACCCAAACCCTTGGGCGCCGGGGCGCCGGCGTCTGATTGGGGATCGACTCGATCTAGAGCGAATGATCTAGACTACTGATCGGCCGTCGCGGCTGCCAACATTTCGGAGTCCCAGGGGGAGAGCGCCCGGTTTTGATTAGAATCAACTGGGTTGGCCCTTCCCGATGAAGGTTCATGCAGCCTCGGTTCTGCCTGTCGGGGCTGCCGAAGAGAGAGGTTCCGGAGCCCGCAGAAAAACCCCCCGAATCTCTGAGCGTGATTTCAGGGGTTCGCTGTGTTAGCAACCGCGGAGTCTGACAAGCACCTTGGCCCCTTCAGGCGACTTGATGAACCCCCAAGATTTGCCCAAATCGGTGGCGTGCGGCCAGGGCGCGCGCACCCGTTCCAGGCGCACCGCGATCGTTTAGAGGATCACGTTGAAGAGGCCGATCGCAAAACTCGGGGTGGCGGTGGTCTTTTTACTGATCCTCAGCTTGGGCGTAGCCCTCTCAATGCTGGCTCAGCGTTCTCTTTCCTCGGATCGCCTGGCTGATCTTCTGAGTCAAGAGCTTGGTCGGACAGTGCAAATCAAGGGACAGGCTGAGATTGAGTTCTGGAATGGGCCTCGACTCAAGGTGGGCGAACTTCAAGTTAGCAATCCACCCCACTCTCCGTTCCGCCATCTCGCTGAACTGGAGTCCGTGACGGTGGGCGTCCGATGGTGGAATCTGCCCGCGCTGTTTTTGGGCCTTGCTCGGCATGCGCTTCGTATTGAGGTTCAAGGAGGCCGGATTCACGTCGATGCCCGGGCAGATGTTCTGGGCGCGGACGGAGTCTGGCCTTCGGCGGACGATCCCTTTACTGGACTCACGCTCTGGCTGGACCAGATTGCCTTTCAGGGTATCAAGCTGAAGGTGGAGACCGAAGCTGGGGGTCTGGAGGCTGTGTCGATCCATCGTGCTCTTGTCATTTTTGAGACCGGCAGGGACCAGGCCGTCGTGATTGAGGCGAGGCAGATGGATGTCCGAATTGAGGGGATCGGAGTCCAGGGCAAGCTTCGGCTCGATGCGCCTCTGGTCGAGGTCGATGCCCCGAAGCCCGCGAACCTTTCGGGTCTCTTGGCTGTTCATGAGGTCGATCTAGCGGCTCTGGGCGATAAAAGATTCGGCTCAGCTGGGGCAAAGCTATCCGAGGTCAGGATTCCTATTCACTTTTGTGAGTCGTGGGATGTTGACCTTTCCCTGTCGGTTGCGTCCGTCAAACTGAGGACAGGTCGTGCTGAGAATGCGGATCTTCGAATGTCGTCGTCGCAAGGTCGCTGGAAAATCGAATTGCGTGAGATTGATCTTCCCGTGGGACTGGGGCGCGGCGCAGCCAGCCTCGCTTGCAACGAACTGCCTGCAGATTTAAAACTACAAGCGAGTGTGACCTCGAAAGGGCAGCGGGCTTCAGACCTCCACGATCCTTCACTTGATGTGTCTGGCGAAATGGTGGCTCGGTTTGGCGTGGCCGGTCGAGGCGAGAACTGGCAGCGAATCGTTGCTGATCTCAAAGGAGGCTTCTCGGTTTTTTTGGGCCCGGTTCAATCGAGTCGACTGTATGACGACATCTATTCGCGAAGCCTGTATCACGCACTGACCATTTCATGGGGCCAGTCGAACGAGGCCATCGTCGACTGCGGAATTCTGGATGTCCAAGTCGACCAAGGGGTTGGAGAGATTCGTCAAATGTTGGTCGCGACGCCCGATTTGGTGATCGGAGGTCACGGTCAGATTGATTTAAAGAGTGGCGTCCTAGACATTGTTTTGAAGCCTGAGGCGAAGCATCCTGATCTGGTGTCTTTTCATATACCGGTTCTGATTCATGGTGCGATTCGAGACCCGAGTGTCGGACCTGCATGGGGTTCTCTCCTGCCGGGACTTGGAAAGCAAGCTGTAAAGTCGCTTTTGGGCGGCTTGGTCGATGAGGGCTTTTGGGAGGGTCTGCGGCCGGGTCATAAAAAAGCTTGCTTGCGCGCGGTTGGGATGCCTAAGGGCTGAGAATCCTATAGCCCATAGGACGGCGAGTCTTTTGATCGATCACACCCCACTGAAAATTCTGCGGGGACTCGCGATCAAAAGTTGTGTCACAGGTCACAAAAAATATCACTGACGATTAATGATTCCCTGGGGCGTGGCGGAAGCTCCGCGTTGGGAAGTCCCTGCAAAAAGATTTCTTGTTCTGATGCAATTGCATGGAGGAGTTTCCCAAACTGTGGGCCGCGCATCCTGCCATCGAGTGGAGTGAAGTCGCTTCATGAGAAATATTTTGGGAGCATGGAGGCATCACGATGAAAGATCTCAAAGCGCATACTGAAAAAGTTTTTGCATGCCACGGTCTGGGCCAGACCCTGCTGTTTAGCCTGCTGTCACTTTTGTTTGTCTTTGAATCTGCAGCCGCCAGCGGTCAGGGCGCGGCGGAATCTAGGGTGGTGGGTTATTACCCGGGATGGGGGATCTACGATCGGGGATTTGAGGTGGCTGATCTCCCCCATGAGAAGCTGACCCACATCAACTACGCCTTCGCGAATCTGGTGAATGGTGAGTGCGCGCTCGGGGATCCGTGGGCCGATGTGGACAGACACTTGCCCGGGGACCCTTGGTCGGGTCCGGGTTCGGACGCACCCTTTTTCGGGAATTTCCGCCAGTTGCAATTGTTGAAGGAGGAATCCCCAGGGCTTCAGACTCTGATTTCAGTTGGGGGTTGGACTTGGTCCGGTAATTTCTCCGATGCGGCGCTGACCCCGGCTTCTCGTGAGAGATTTGCCACAAGCTGCGCGGATTTCATGCAGACGTACGGTTTTGATGGTCTCGATATCGATTGGGAATATCCAGGAGGGGGAGGGCTTGCTGGAAACACCGTTCGCCCAGAGGATCCTCAGAACTTTACGCTGTTGCTTCAGGCCATTCGAGACGAGCTGGATGAGCGGGGGGCGACCGCGGGTCGGCACTACTTGCTGACGATCGCGGCCCCGGCCGGGGCGGAGAAAATCGAGAATCTTGAAGTGGACCAAATTTATCCACTTCTCGACTTCATTAACGTGATGACTTACGACTTAAATGGGGCATGGAGCCCGGTTTCCAATTTTAACGCGCCCTTGTACCCCTCACCGGGAGATCCGACGAGCCCTCCGGGCGACACCGCTCATGGAGCCATCCAAAACTATCTCGGGGAGGGCGTGCCCGCCCAAAAATTGGTCCTTGGCGTTCCTTTCTATGGCCGAGGGGTCGATGGGGTAGCCAGTCAGAACCAAGGGCTCTTTCAGCCCTTTACGGGGATTCCGCTGGGGACCTGGGATACTGCTGGCGGGTCTGCCACGGGGATGTTTGATTACGCCGACCTAGCCCTCCATTACTTGGGCCAGCCAGGTGTGGTGGCCTATCGAGATGAAGTGTCGGGTGTGCCGTGGCTTCATGATTCCGCTCGAGGGCTTTTCATCAGTTACGACGACCCCCTGTCGCTTGCGTTGAAGAAAGAGTACGTGCTGTCCAATGGACTAGGAGGTGTGATGATCTGGGAAATGTCAAGCGATCTGGATGATCAGTTGATCGATGCACTGTTGTCAGGTGACCCGCCTCCGGCGGTGCCCGGCCTGAGTCCTGGGAGCCTTGTGTTGCTGGGGTTGCTTCTGGGAGGGATTGGTCTTTGGTCGCCTGCCCTTGGGCAGGCTTTGCGATCTTGAGGTGTTCAAATGTCGAGTGGGCGACTCGCGAACGAGCCGCCCACAGGACTTCGGGACAGGCCTTGGTGGATCTCAACTGCCCTATTTCAGGACATAGGCCGACACGCCAGATCCCACTACGAGCTCCTCATCATGCGTAATTCCCATCTTCACGATGGTCGCGGTGCTGCTGGTTGCGGACATGGTGATCAGAGAGTCCGTCCAGATCCCCAATCCGGTTTGGCCGGCCACAGAGTGGATCACCGCCGCTCCGTCGCCTACGTAAACGAAGTTCGCTTTGTCGGTGACGGGGGTATCGAAACCCGATGTTGTGAGGGGGTAGGCCCAGCCTTCGGCGCCGGTCATGAGATTGACCCCGTACAGGTAGCCATCGGTACTGGCGAAAGTGGCAAAGTACCTCAGGAAGTTGAGGATCGTTGGTTCCAGGGGCTGGTTCGAGAACCCTTCGGGCCAGACGGGTTCGAATGCCGGCTCGATTTTGAACGTCTCGCTACAGCCCACGCAACCTTGAGTCCCCTCCGGGTCGAGAGAGACGAGAACCGATTCCTCATAGAGGGCCTCCTCGGTATCGCCTGAGAAAACCTGAAACACTCGGGGCATCACCAGCCAAAACGGATGCAGAAGCGACACGCTCCCCGGAATTTGGTCTACACCGAGCGTAGTGTTGGACGGTGTCATCTCCCACTCGATGGATCGAGTGTTCAGATTGATGGCTCGGAGCATTCCCGTATTGGCCGAAACTGGGCGATCGATTTGTCCTGAGAGCGGCAGCAGCGCGATTGGGTCAGCGGCTCCGCGCTCGGCCACCGTCACGCCGCCATAGTACTCATCGTGAGGGACCCCCGAACTGCCATAACCCGTCGTCTCGCTCCAGATGATCCCCGTCAAGCCCGCGTCGAGCACATGGAAACCGCCGTCTTGGGTGGCAACGAGGATTTCTTCGCCAGCAACGGATCCGTCTGCATCGTAGATTGCGATTCCACCTGCGACCCGTTCTCCCAAGGAATATGTGGCCAGTTGGGTGAGGACTCCCGTAGTGAAGTCGTAGTGGAACTGATGAACGTCCCCCCACTGCTCGGCCAAATAGAAATCCCCAGCCTGTGAGCGCTTCGGAGAGCTTTCACTCACGCCGACCGACGTGATGGATGCGACCACCGATACGGTGTAAGGAGCGGTGTTTTTGTCCACTTCAATGACGTGAAAACCGCCGCCCTCCGAGCCCGTAAAAATGAATGCTTTCAGGTTGATAAAGTCATCCATCACGTAGGGAACGGCACGGGGTCCAGCCCCGCTGGGCAAAGTGGCGGAGTCCTGGAAGTTCCCACTGTTGTCATAGACGTGAATCTGGCTGTTGTAGGAGGTGATGTAGCGGTCGCCAAGGCCGTCTGTTAGAAGGCCCACTTCAGCGCCATGTGTGGTGGAGGAGCTTCCGAAGGGATGAAGCCAATGGCTGCTGGTCAAACCGCCCCGGGGACCATCGGCCGAGGTTCGATGGGGGTTGGCGGGGCCTTCCCCAAACTCGCTCCAATTATGGCAGCCGACCAAACTGGCAAACAGAAGGGTGAGTATGGCGACCAGACTCCCCGAGGGTACTGCGTTGAAAGTTCTGCTCCTGAATACTGAGATCATCTCGTTCCCCTTGTTTGGTTCTTTTTCTAGAACTTTTTGCCTCGCCGATTGACCGCCGAGGGTTCGGTTTTTACGGTCGGGGTCTCTGGGAGCCGCCCGTCCGTATTCCGTTGTATTTCAAGGGTCGTGCCGAAAATGAGACTCAATGAAACGGCCTTAGAGCAGATTCCAGTCAATTTTGGCGTAACAATTGGTTACACCAGATCAGCAGGGTTACGGATGAAGGGACAGTCGGGACCGCACGGACTCGGTTCCGAGGTCGCCGGGATGAGCTGATCGCCGGGCCCCAGCGTGCGGTCAATCGGCGGTTCGCTGCGGGCCGGATCGCTTCAAATGGGATGAGTCATCCAGGGAAGTGACTTTTTCGAGTTTAGGGTGAGGGTCTAGGCCCTCATGAGCAGCTGCAGGAGCAGGAGGGCCCCGAAGCCAACGAAGAAGGCCACGGTGGCCGTGGGCTTCTCTTTCACCGCGTGGGCCTCTTTGAGCAGCTCTTCAACCACCAAATAAAGCATCACGGCTGTGGCGAAGCTCAGCAGGCCAATCCGGCCCGCGGGACCGACCGCCTGTAGAAGGACCCCTCCCAGAGCCGCCGCGGGGATGACCGGCAGGGCCAGCGCAAGCGGCAAGCCCATCCTGCGAAGGGCCGAGGGAGGGCGGTCCCTTCGAGCCGTTCGGGTTCCTACGGCAAGACCAAGAGCGCCGAGTTCCAAGATGAAAGCGACGACGAGGAGGACGCCCACACGGGTTCCCATCGCGAAGGCAAAGCCGATGAGGATCCCATCGATCACAATATCAAGGCCCGTGGCCAGCGCGAAGCCTACAGAGCCCTTCCGGCCAAAGAGTCGCTGGGATAAGGGCTCCGCTGAAAGCATCAGGACAACACCCAGGGTGAACCCTGTGGCGACCGGAACGACAGTTCCTCCTTCCAGCAGCTCGGGGACGAGCTCCGCTGCGACGACACCACAGACGACTCCGGCTGCGAGATGTTGGAGGCCACTGGTGGCCACAGCCGATGGCGTTCGGAAACTGGCAAGAGCCGCTCCGACAAGCAGTGCGAGAGCCGACAGACCCGCGCCCCAGAGTGCGTCGAAGAGGGCCAAATCAGGTTTCTCCTGCGCTCATAGAGAAGGTTTTCTCGATCACGGAGCGGCCGCGGTTCCAGCTTAGCCAGCTTCAAGGAACCATCCCAGATCCCCTTGCCAACTCGGATGAAAGCCTGGGTGCGGAAACCGTCCTGATCGGGGTCGCTGGGCCACAGGTCAGATCACATTCGATCTCGATCTGAGGTCTCGCACGGACCGTGGTCGGAGCGCCGCGGAGCGGAGCAAAAACGCGTTCCTCTGGGCGACCCGCATAAGTTACCGGTTCGGGCTAACAGCGGTCGGTCGAGTTGCCAGAAGGCGCGTGCGGAGTAGCCCGGCGGCGCGGTGGATATGGGCTGCTCGATACTTCGGCAGCGCCAGCATGGTCATCATGGCAACGGCGGAAGGATAGACGGCGATCGCGACTTGATGCCACGAACCTTCTTGTGCTCCCGATACTTGAGCGATGACTTTTCCCGACCAGCCGACACGGCCGCCGACCGCTCCGAGCGAGCTGACCATGCCCCGTCCGTATCTCTGGTAGGCCTGCGAACCCGTAAGAGGTGAGGCGGAGGCAGAATGATCGTGTGACGCGGTGGGGTAATTCGCCTGGTCGGCAAACTCGAGAAAGTTCAGCATCCAAACGGGTTGCTGCTGGGTCCTTCGGAAGAGTTGTTTCCAGCGCGTTTTGTCTGGTTGTTCACCGAGCACCAGGGCGGCTTCGATGACCGTTTCCAGCGCTTCCTCGGACGGGACAGAAGGGAGCGACTGGCGGTTCAATAGACCCAGTGCGAAGGGTAGGCCTCGACCGATCAACGACTCCACTCGCGGGGCGGGGCGAACGACGTAGCTTCGGATTTGGCTGGGCCCCGCCGGAGCCTCTGATTCTCGGCGTTCAACGAGAGCGGCCTTGAGGGATTGATTCGTCGGGTACTCAGAAACCATTAGTCGGCTGATGTGATCTTCGGACTGAGGCCGGCCTTCGTCGGGCAAAATCATAGGGAGTAGGGCCTCATTACTTACGACGACACGACCTTTCACCGACTCGGTGATCTTTCGGAGCCGGTTTAGGAAGTTGTGATTGTCTGGTTGGCTCGATCTTTCAATCAGGTCGACCAGGGCAAAGCGGCCTTTAGGCGGAAGTGTGTCGAGGGGGTCCAATACCATGTCTCCCCCTTCTCCAAAAAGATTTTGCCCATTTTCTTGTCCCGCTTGGCTCCCTTGTGGCCCGACCTCATCTTTGAGGGCGCGTGGAGGGCAGGGCTGCGGGTACTCAACGACTTGAGTGTGACTCTTCCGAGGCTTTGAGTCGATGGGTACACCGTATTAAGATCCTCACGGCAGACAAAGTGTCTCCATAAAAGCGTTGCGCAGCTGTGTAGAAGACTTTTGGGTGCAGTTGAGCCGCTGTTCAAAAAATGTTTGAATACCTGGGTGAGTAGGTAAAAGCTAGGAGTGAGAGATGGAGATGGGGCTCTTGATGTTTCCCAACCCGGCTGGTTCGGGGGGGATGGCACAATTGGTGGAAGGGCTTGGTTTTAGTAGTCTCGTTTTCGCGGACACTCAGTGTTTGACGCCTGATGTATGGGGCCAGCTTATGCTGGCCGCTTCAGCGACTGAGCGCATTCAACTCGGAACCGGTGTGACGAATCCGGTGAGCCGGGATCCGGCTGTGACGGCTTCCGCAGCACTCGGGCTGCAGGTGGCCAGTGGGGGCCGAGTGGTCCTGGGGATCGGGCGGGGTGACTCTTCGATGGCCAAGATCGGAAAACGACCGGCGTCGCCTGAAGACTTCGATCTGTATCTCGAGCGACTGCGAGGCTATCTAAAGGGAGAGTCGGTTTTGCGAGAGGGACATCCGAGTCAGCTTGAGTGGCTTGAGGGCCTCGATGTACCCGCGGTACCGATTGAGGTGGCGGCGACAGGTCCTAAGGTGATCGATATCGCAGCGCGTAGGGCAGACCAGGTCTGCTTTGCCGTGGGTGCGGATCCGGAGCGATTGGCGGAGTGTATTGATCGCGCTCGTCGTGCCGCCATCGATGCCAATCGCGATCCTGAAGCGCTTCGTTTTGGAGCCTATTTAAATTGCGTGATTCACCCGGATCCCGCGGTGGCCCGCGAGGCGATTCGCGGGGGCCTGTCTGTCTTTGCCCATTTTTCAGGATTTCAGGGGATGGAAATCGAATCCCTACCGGAGGGGGCCCGCGCGGCCGCCCAGCACCTTCGGAAAAATTATGACATGGCTCATCACGGTGCGGCGGCGGGTGACCATGCCCAGGCTCTTGAAGCCGATTTTATCCATCGCTTTGGGATCGCAGGCCCGGCAGAGGAGGCCCTTCGGCGCTTCGAGCAAGTCGCGGAGGTCGGGATCGACTTTGTCCGGGTTGTGCCCGGCTCCCGCGATATGCCTGCGGAGGTGGCAGGGCCTTCGATTCAGGCGCTGGCGAAAGTGGCCCAGGGCGTTTAAGTCGAGCGGCCCGGGCAGCACGTCATCAGGTCACCTGTCATCGGCGAAGCATCTTCAGCGAGGCGGGTCCGATGATTGACTTGCTTTGCATTCGTCTGTCAGCTCCTGGAGGCGCATTGAATAGACGGCAGAGCCCTTGCAGAGAGCGTGGTCGGAGGCGTGGGTCTCGCAGGTTTTGCGCATTCGCTCTTGGCTGAGTTCTTGGCAAGCGTTTTGAGGATCGATGCCGTCACAACCGATTCCAAACACAGCAAGAAAGACGACGGCTGTGATCGCAGTGGGCGTCAGCGGCGATTGACGCTTGAACCGCTGAAGGCCTAGTCGTTGGGTGAGTTCCGCTTGGACCATACTGGGGGCAACCAACGCCATTTTTGTTTTCGGGATTGCAGAGAGCGGCCCAGGGGAGAACGAAAACTGCGGAGTCTTTGTACGCATTGAGTCCTCAGAATGGGGCATCGAGTGTGGGTGAGCTAGCGATTCGGGAAGCAATCCGGCTGAAGGGTTGAGAAGAGTGTACTTCTTCAGAAGAGGAGGGACCTCCAGTCGAGATCCTTTTTGCCGGGAGTTTCGGGACTTAACTGGCTTTCAATGGACAAAGGAGGACCGGTATTCCGTTTCGAAGACGGCTTCACGGTTTCGAATTTGACATTGAACGAGGATTCCGGGGTAGTCGCTTAAGATTGAACTAAAGCGGATCAGGACCGGTTCGAAATTCTGTCGTGAAAGCCGGTCCTATTTAGACGCCTCTAACCCTTCGGAAAGAGCAGCTGGGCTTGAAACCGTAAGCTCCAATCGGGTGCATTTTCGGGAGCAACAACATTTCCGAATCCTTGGACCTGTAGGTTCAAGGGAATGGGGCCGAGTCGAATAATCTTGCCCACGCCGCCACCCAGTGGCACGGTCCAGCGCTCTCCGGCGGGGGCTTGCCAATTGGCAGTGATCACAGGGGAACTCGTGAGATACCAACCACCCGGCAAATTGTAGTTGATGAAAAATTGCGTCATGAAGCTGTTGACCGAATCACGGTTGGATTGACCGGCGAAAGACCATAGATTGCGAACGAGTAGTCCCACCGTCCAAGGCTTAGGCTGGGTCAAGAGGACGAGTGAGGGACCGGCCGTCCATTTCCCTGTGCCGGTGAAGTCCGAAGTGGCTGTATTGAGGCCGATCGACGGGCCAATTCCCCAGATGAGTTTTCCGGGACTCGCCGGCGAGAGAAAGGCGGTGAAATTGATGTCGCCTAAGCCGTTGGTCGATCCAGACGGGAGGTTTTGAGGGAGCCCAGGAATGCCCCCATCAATCGGTGCGGGGAGGTAGACAATCGGGAGGATGGTTCTTGTAATGATGTTCCATCGGCCAATCGTGAAGGGAATCACAGGCTGGATATTGAGGACATTGGCGGTTTGTCGATTAGGACCGATGCCGAAGTAGCTGTTGTTTTGGAAGGCACACTAATCATGTCAGCGACAGGATTTTGAGCCGCGGCTGCGAGGGAGGCTGTGTCCGGCGGAGCGGCATGTTGGTCAGCGGAACTGAGTTGAGGAGCGAGTACGAGGGCGGTGAGTAGGACGCAAGTCAAAGATAAGCTTGGGGTTACTGTGCCGATCGCAATGCTCTTTCTGATTGACGGAGATTTCATGAAGCGCTCCTCGATCTCGGTGAATAGGCGGCCCACGAAAGAGGTGGGTTGATTCGGGTCAACCATGAGGCTGCTCCGGTTGACGACTATAGTCTTTTTGGGAGTCATCGAAGGATCCTGTACAACGCGCATTCTTGCTGTGTGTGCCCGGTTTCCTCTCCATG